>NZ_JABXEP010000005.1:0-118955 GCF_013372605.1 Myxococcus sp. AM009 | reverse complement strand
GCGAGGCCAACGGCGTCAACCCCGAGACGTATCTCGCGGACGTCCTGCTGCGCGTGCAGACACACCCCAACTCGCGCATCGGTGAGCTGCTACCCCACGAGTGGAAGCGGCGACGCGCCGCCGACCCTCCCGATTCGCCCCTCCAGCTCAGTCCCTGAACAGCTCGCTCGTCGAGGCGCGCGCCGAACACGGTCCTCGTCCGTCATCAAGCCTCCTGGCACGACGTCCACCGGACGGTTACAGAGTCGCCGATCATTTCGGGCGGGAACGGGCGCGTGGTGATTGAGGCTGAAGCTTCCGCTGAATCTGCACGAGGCTCCTTTTCGCTCAAGTTGTGGGAGTCAGATGGAGCACGCACGGTGACGATCAGCAACGTCACTTTCCCCTGATGCAACTGGGCCCATTTGGTTTCTCAATGCGTTGTGCCATTTCATGGCAGCTCAAACCCGAGCATTTAAGGGGCAGCAGTTCGGAGTGCGCCTCTTGGAGAGGGGCGGCCTCTGTCACTGGGGGGCAGGTTGCTTCTTTCGGCTAACGACGCGCTAACGACGTCCGGTAGACTTCGCTGGACGCATCCGGACAGGTCCAGTGCTGCCAGAGAGGCAGTGATGGGACGTAACCCCTCGGAAGTATTGGCGGTAGGGCACGGGAATCGAACTCGCCAGGGACGCCTCTCGGCGCCCCTCACCGGTTTTGAAGACCGGGCCGGCCACCAGGTCCGGAGGCCCTACCGTCTGCGATTACGCCGGACCCTCCGGACCCCGTCAACCAAAGGGCCACGGGCTCACCGCGCCACCGTCTACCCCCGTCCCGTCTTCAACCCCGGCAAGCCCTTCACCAGCGTCGTCACCAGCACCTGCGTCAGCTCCTCCGGGGGCGTGCCCGGAAACCCGGTGCACGTGAGCCTCAAGCTCACGATGCCGTGCACCCCCGCCCACAGCACCTCCGCGAGCTGCTCCGGCTTCGTGTCTGCCTCCAGCCTGCCGGCCGCCAGCAGGTCCACGAACACCTGCACCAGCACCCCGAAGGACCTCGGCCCCGCGCTCTCCGGGTTATCCCCGAACAGCGCCGTGGAGAGCTTCGGGTCCTCCATGAAGATGAGCCGGTACGTCTCCGGGTGCTCCAGGCCGAAGCGGACATACGCCTCCGCCAGTTTGGGCAACCGCTCCAGCGGGTCCTCCACCTGGGCCGCGGGCTCCAGCGTTGCTAGCAGGTCCTGGAAGCCGCGCACGCACAGCTCCTTCGCGATGGCCTCCCGGTTCTCGAAGTGGAGGTAGAGCGTCGCCGGCGCGTACTCCACCGCGTCCGCCAGCTTGCGCATCGAGAGGGCAGGGAAGCCCTCCTTCACCACGATGTCCCGGGCGACTCGCAGAATCTGCTCGCGCAGCTCCGCCCGCTGTCGCTCCTTCCGCTCCGCAATCCCCATGTTCCCAGTGTAGGCCTTGACCAACTGAACGGCCAGCAGTAGATGAACAGTGTTCATGAACGGTGTTCACAAACCACTCGCCGTTCGGAAGAGGGAGCAGGACATGGGCACGGTCGCGTTGTTCGGCGCCTCGGGTGTCATTGGACGCAGCGTCGCGCAGGCGCTGCGAGGGCAGGGGCGGGGCTACCGCGTGGTGGGGCGCTCCCGGGAGGGCCTGCAGCGGGAGTTCGGGGCGGACCCGCAGGCGGAGCTCGTCACCTGGAACCCGGATGACGAGGCCTCCATCCGGGCCGCGGCCCGAGGCGTCCAGACGCTCGTCTACCTGGTGGGCGTGCCCTACTGGGAGTTCCACCTCCACCCCGTGCTGATGAAGCGCACGCTCGACGCCGCCATCGCCGAGGGCGTGGAGCGCATCGTCTTCATCGCCAGCGTGTACCCCTACGGCCGGCCGCGCACGGACACCGTCAACGAGTCCCACCCCCGCGTGCCGCACACCTTCAAGGGCCGCATGCGCAAGGAGCAGGAGGAGCTGCTGCTCGCGGCGGACAAGGCGGGCGCCATCCAGGTCACCATCCTCCGCCTCCCGGACTTCTACGGCCCGGGCGTGGAGAACAGCTTCCTCCACCGCGCCTTCGTCGCCGCATCAAAGGGCAAGCGCGCCCAGCTCATCGGCCCCATCGACACGCCCCACGAGTTCGTCTTCGTGCCCGACGTGGGCCCCACCGTGACGGCGCTCATGGACCACCCGGGGGCCTACGGCCGCTTCTGGAACCTCGGGGGCGCGGGCGTCACCTCCCAGGCGGCCCTGGTGGAGGACATCTACGCCCAGGCCGGCCACCCCGCGAAGTACGCCGTGCTGGGGCCGGGGATGGCGCGCCTCCTCGGCCTCTTCAGCCCGTTCATGCGCGAGCTGGGGGAGATGCACTACCTGCACACCACGCCCGTCATCATGGACGACTCGGCGCTCAAGGCGCTGCTCGGCGACCTCCGGAAGACGCCGTACCGCGACGGCATCCGCCAGACGCTCGCCGCCCTCAGTCCAGCCCCCGTTGCCACAGGTCATCCTCATCCAGTCCCATGAGGTGACCGACCTCGTGCATCACGGTGATGCCAATCTGCTCGATGAGCTCCTCGCGGGTGTGGGCGAAGCGCTCCAGGTTCTTCTGGTACAGCACGATGGAGGCGGGGACGTGGTCGAATGCGTTCGTCACGCTGCGCTCGCCCACCGCCAGGCCCCGGAACACCCCGAGGATGCTCGGTGACAGGGGAGGGTCCTCACCCAGCAGGTCCTCGTCCGCCGGCAGGTCCTCCACCGCGATGGTGACGTTGTCCAGGTACTGCTTCGCGTGGCCGGGCAGGGACTGCACCGCGGCCTCCACTGCCCGGTCGAACTCGGCCTCGCCCAGCTCCACCGGGGGGAAGAACTCCGCCGGCACCAGCGCCTGGGCCTTCGCGAAGCGGCGCTGGGCCTCCTTCTCGTCGCCCCGGCGCTCCGCCAGCAGCCCCAGGTACTGGTGGGCCCACGCCTCGTCGGGCGTGTCCTTCAGCACCGCGTCGAAGGCGGCCTTCGCCTCGTCGAAGCGGCACAGCTCGAACAGGGCGATGCCCCGCTCCAGCTGCGCGTCCACCGAGCGCGGCAGGTGCCCCAGCGCCGCGTCCAGGCTCGCCAGGGCCGCGCGGCAGTCCCCCACCTGGTTCAGGCCCATCCCCTCCAGGAGGAGGAACTCGTAGAGCAGCTCCGCGTCGCCGGCCTTCTGCGCCAGCCGCTTGCCCTTGGCGCAGAAGCCCAGGCCTTCCTCCACGGCCTCCCGGTCCTCACCCACGCGGCAGATGAGGCAGTCCGCGGTGCCCAGGAGGACCTCCAGGTCGTCCGGGGACACCCGCAGCGCGGCGCCGAAGGCCCGGCCTGCCTCCTCCAGACGGCCCAGCTCCACCAGGGCGGCGGCGCGCAGGTGCAGGGCGTCCACCGACTCACGGGCCTGGGCCAGGACGCGGTCGGCGGCCGCCAGGGCCACCTCGAAGTCGCCCGCCTCGAAGGCCTCCGCCGCGGCGTCCAGCGCCTCCGTCCCGCCCACCCCCGCTCGCTTCGACGTCCGCGTCCCCATGGGGCCGCGACATATGAAGCCGCGCACTTCGTTGTCAACGCCGCGCACGGCTGTTACGTTCCCTCGCCCGTCCAGGTACGGCGCTCGGTCCCGTGAACATCCTTGTCGTCGACGACGATCTCGAACTCTGCACGATGCTCTCTCGCTTCTTGGAGATGCATGGGTTCACGGTCTACTCCGCGTCCGACGCGCTCCAGGCGCTCGACGTGCTGGAGCGCAACCAGGTCAGCATGGTCATCACCGACTACGTGATGCCCCATATGGACGGCATCCAGTTCACGGAGCTGCTCAAGGCGGACCCCCGCTTCCAGAGCGTCCCGGTGCTGCTGATGACGGGCAGCGAGGACGGCTCGGTGACGGACCGCGGCCTGCGCAAGGGCGTGGCGCTGACGCTTCACAAGCCCCTGGACATGGGCCAGCTGCTCACCCTGGTCCGCTTCGCGCAGTAGCCCACGGCGCCCTGCCCGCCAGGGTGCTCCGGGCCGTCCGCTCGCCCACACGGCCGCCCTTCCTGGTTGACATCGTTCGAGCGGCCCTTATGTTGGCGCTCGCCATGGCCGAGTGCTAACGGCCAGCGTCGTACCAGTAGAATCCCCCAATGAATTCAGGAGGTTGCGATGGCAGCGAAGGAAATTTTCTTCCATCAGTCCGCGCGTGAGGCCATCCTGCGCGGCGTCCGTACCCTGTCGGACGCGGTCGCGGTGACGCTTGGCCCCAAGGGCCGCAACGTGGTCATCGAGAAGAGCTTCGGCTCGCCCACGATCACCAAGGACGGCGTCACCGTCGCCAAGGAGATCGACCTCGAGAACAAGTTCGAGAACATGGGCGCGCAGATGGTGAAGGAGGTCGCGTCGAAGACCTCCGACAAGGCCGGCGACGGCACCACCACCGCCACGGTGCTGGCGCGCGCCATCTATGAGGAGGGCCTCAAGCTGGTGGCCGCCGGCCACAGCCCCATGGACCTCAAGCGCGGCATCGACAAGGCCGTCGAGGTCGTCGTGGGCGAGCTGAAGCGCCTGTCCAAGCCCACCGCCGACAAGAAGGCCATCACCCAGGTGGGCACCATCTCCGCCAACGGGGATGACACCATCGGCGCCATCATCGCGGACGCGATGGAGAAGGTCGGCAAGGAGGGCGTCATCACCGTCGAGGAGGCGAAGGGCCTCGAGACGACGCTCGACGTGGTCGAAGGCATGCAGTTCGATCGCGGCTACGTGTCCCCGTACTTCGTGACCAACCGCGAGCGGATGGACGCCGTCCTGGACGACCCCTACATCCTCATCAGCGAGAAGAAGGTCTCGTCGATGCAGGACATGATTCCGCTGCTGGAGCAGGTCGCCCGCGCCGGCAAGCCGTTGATCATCATCGCCGACGACATCGAGGGCGAGGCCCTGGCCACCCTGGTGGTCAACAAGATCCGCGGCGTGCTGAACGTGTGCGCGGTGAAGGCCCCCGGCTTTGGTGACCGCCGCAAGGAGATGCTGCAGGACATCGCCGTCCTCACCGGCGGCACGGTGGTCAGCGAGGACCTGGGCCACAAGTTCGAGACCCTGACGCTGAACGACCTGGGCCGCGCCAAGCGCGTCACGGTGGACAAGGACAACACCACCATCGTGGACGGCGTGGGCACGAAGGCGGCCATCGAGGGCCGCATCAAGCTCATCCGCACCCAGATTGACACCGTCACCAGCGACTACGACCGCGAGAAGCTCCAGGAGCGGCTGGCGAAGCTGGTGGGCGGCGTGGCCGTCATCAACGTCGGCGCGGCCACCGAGACGGAGATGAAGGAGAAGAAGGCCCGCGTCGAGGACGCGCTGCACGCGACCCGCGCGGCCGTCGAAGAGGGCATCGTCCCTGGCGGCGGCGTGGCCTACCTCCGCGCGCTGCCCGCGCTGGAGAAGCTGAAGCTGGGCGGTGAGCAGGACTTCGGCGTGGCCATCATCCTGCGCGCGCTCCAGGAGCCGCTGCGGAAGATCGCCAGCAACGCCGGCGTCGAGGGCGCCGTGGTCATCAACAAGGTCCGCGAGGGCACCGGCGCGTTCGGCTACAACGCCCGCACGGAGATCTACGAGGACCTGGAGAAGGCCGGCGTCATCGACCCGACGAAGGTGGAGCGCACCGCGCTGCAGAACGCCGCCTCCGTCGCCTCGCTGCTGCTGACCACCGAGGCCATGATCGCCGATCGCCCCAAGGGCAAGGCCAAGGGCGGCGGCGCGGGCGCCGGCATGCCGGACTACGGCGGCGACGACATGGACTACTGAGCCGCTCCGGAGGGCTCGGGGCGCGAGTCCCGGGCCGTCTGGAACTCAGTGGTGGACGGCCCCGGATGCCTCGTCATGAGGCGCCGGGGCCGTTGTCGTTTCAGCGGGGGCGCTCAGGGCACGCGGCCCACGAAGCCGCCGGTGCCGCTCTCCTGCGACGTGTAGAGCAGGGTGTCGCCGTCCACCAGCAGGCCACCGGGCCCCACGCCCTCCGGGCCCACGGGCTCCAAGGCGCCCGACGTACAGGTGCTCACGCGGCGCAGGAAGTCCGTGCCGCCGGTGCTGACGTCCTTGAAGTAAAGCGTGCCGTGGAGCTCCACCGGGAAGGAGGGCCCCTGGAGGCCCGTGGCCACGACCTCCACCGCGCCGCCCTCGCGTGGCAGGCGCAGCACGCGGCCGTCTCCGCCGCCGCCCTCGGTGACGAGGAAGTGCGTGGGCGTGACTTCCAGCGAGGTGCCGGCGGTGATGTTGCCGTCGCGCAGCGTGGCCGGGGCGCTGCCATCCAGCGGCACGCTGTAGAGGCCGGGGCGCTCTCCGGCGGCGACCAGGAACCACACGTCCTGGCCCACCACCCGCGCGCCGCGCACCTGCGTGAAGCCCGTGCCCGCGTAGAGCTCCTGGCGGTTGCCACCCGAGGCGTCCACGCGCACCAGGCGGCGGTGCGACGTCGCGACGACGAGCACGTCCCTGTCCCCCAGCCGCGCGGGCAGTATCTCCGTCCCGCCAATGGTGACGTTGTTCAGCGTGGCGTCGAGCGGCCGTTCGTCCTTCGCGCCCGTCGCCTTGTCCACCCGCCACAGGCCATCCAGGTCGAGCACGTAGAGGGAGTCCGACACCACGGCGATGGCGTCCGGCGCCCGGAAGCCCGTGGCCACGGACGCCACGTCACCGCCCACGCGCGGCAGCCGGAGGAGCCGCCCAGGGCCCGGCTGGGGCTGCTGCGGATTCAGGGAGTGGGATTCGACGATGTAGAGGTCCGCCCCGTCCACCGCGAGCCTGCGGGGCGTGTTCAGCCCGGTGAGCAGTGGCGTGCCCGGACCGGGAGCCAGCGGCGCGCAACCCGCGTCGCCGCTGCCCGCGTCGCCGCTGCCCGCGTCCTCCGTTCCAGTGCCCGCGTCGCCACGGCCCGCGTCCGGCCCGTCCTGCGTTGGCGGCTTGTCGGAGGAGCAAGCGATACCCAACAGCAGGACGGACAGGAGCGCGAATCTCATGGGGCCTCTCGTTTGAAGGCGCGGTTCAGCTCGCGGCTGAGCGCCGTGGCATCGGACATCAGCTTGGGAAGGCACGCGGCGGCGCCCGCCCGCAGGGACACCAGCGCCGTCTCCATGGTGAGGTGCTCGGCCAGCACGACGAAGGGCGCGCCCTGCGCCAGCGCCTTGCCCAGCTCCAGCGCCTTGCGCCCGTAGGCGGGCGTGAAGTCCCAGCTCACCACCACGCCCGCGGGCGGCTCCAGCGCGGCCAGCTCCGTCGTCGTCAGGATGCGCGCCTCCAGCCCCACCAGGGACAGGGCGTGGGTGATTTGCGCCGCCGCCGCCGGGTTGTCCTCCAGCACGTCCACCCGGCGCATCTCGGGGTTCGTCTCCAGCGGCGCGGGGGCGGGCTTCTTCGTCAGCGTGGCGCGCAGCAGGGCGCGCACTTCACGGATGTCGTCGAAGGGCTTGAGCAGGTAGTCCACCACGCCCAGCTCCAACGCCTGCTGCGTCGTCACCAGCGACGGGTAGCCCGTCATCAGGATGACGCGCGAGCCCGCGTGCAGCCGCCGCGCCTGCTGCGCCAGCTCCAGGCCGGACATGCCCGGCAGGTTCTTGTCGGTGACAATGAGGTCCACCGGGGCCTCGTGCAGCAGCTCCAGGGCCTCCTCGCCGCTGGCCGCTTCGATGAGCTCGCACTCCTTGCCCATCAGGTCCCGGAAGACCATGCGGATGATGATTTCGTCGTCCACCACTAGCAGCCGCTGCTTCCGCGCGGGCGGCGCGTCCGTCGCGGGGAAGCGCACGCGGAACACGGTGGCGGGGGCCGGGACGTCGCGGATGACGCCTGGCGGGGCCAGCTCGAGGCGCGCGTGGTGCTCGCGGGCGATGCGCTGGCACACGGACAGGCCCAGGCCGGTGCCTCGCTTGTTGGCGGTGACGTAGGGCTCGAAGATGCGCTCGCGCAGCTCCTCGGGGATGCCCGGTCCCCAGTCCGCCACGTAGAGGGCAGGGGAGGGGCCCTCCATCGTGAGCACCACCTTCACCCGGCCGCGCCCCGCCATGGCGTCTCGCGCGTTGTTGAGCAGGTTCAGCGTGAGCTGCTCGATGAGGCGCGCGTTGCCCTGGATGGTGATGTCCTCCGGCGCCTCCACCTCCAGCGAGATGCGCGAGGAGTCCGGGTTGATGCTGAAGTGCTTCGCCGCCGCCCAGATGGGGGCCGCCAGGGAGAGGTGTTGCTGGGAGGCCGGCCGCTCGCTCGACAGGCGGATGAAGTCGGAGACGATCTGCTCCATCCGCTCCACCTGGGCCAGCAGCAGCCGCAGGGGGCCGGGGGCCGCGCCGTCCTCCGCGAGGAGCTGCGCGTAGGCCTTCACGCCGAGCAGCGGCTGTCGCAGCTCGTGCAGCACCTCCGCCGCCAGTTGTGAGCTGTGCGTCCCCGCACGTTGCAGTGCCGCCGCCGCTGTTCGCGCGGCCGTCAGGTCCCCTGCCTCCACGGCCTGGAGCAGTTGGGCGAGCGGCGCGGGTGTTTCCATGTGACGAGCATGGCGGAGGCAACCGCTTGTACGCAACGCACCCGGAGGGAATCCGTTGACCCCGGCCTGTCCGGCACGGATGCTGGCCGCGTTCTCGTCACGCCGTCCGGAAACCCGGATACCGCGCTACCGGCCTCGGGAGGGCCTTCATGCCGCAGACCAACCCGTTCCACTCGTTGGTTCCCCGCAAGATGACGGACACCGAGCTGGCCCGCTCCATCCGGCTCAACATCGAGGCGGAGCTGGACGCCATCAACCTCTACGCGGCCCACATCGACGCGACGGACAACGAGGACGCCAAGGCCATCCTCCAGCACGTCATGGACGAGGAGCGCGAGCACGCGGCCCTCTTCTGGGAGCTCATCGCCCGGTTGGACCCGGAGCAGGCCGCGCACGCGAAGGAGGCCGTGGAGAAGTACCGGCTCATCACCTCCGGCGCGTCGCACGAGGCCGTGGAGGCCGTGGGCAAGGAGGGCGCGGCGCCGTCTGCCGCGGACGTCACCCCGGAGAAGCGCCTCACCGTGGGCAGCATGCGGCGGTAGCCGTCAGGACGAGTGGGCCTGCCGGCGCTCGGCCGGTGGGGCCTCCAAGTCATTCGCCGCCATGTACACGACGTTCCGCGAGCCTCGCTTGCCGCGGTACATGGCCCGGTCCGACAGGTCCAGCAGCGTGGCCTTGTCCTGGGCGTGCTCGGGGAAGCTGGCCACGCCGATGCAGGTGGTGAGCTTGAGTGACAGGCCTTCGCGCGCCAGGAAGTTGTGCGTCTCCATGGTGCGCCGGATGCGCTCCGCCACCTTGAGCGCGCCGCCGGAGTCGGTGTTGCGCAGCACCACCACGTATTCGTCTCCGCCGTAGCGCGCGACGACGTCGTGGTCTCGGACGCAGCCCTTCACCACGCGCGCCGCCTCCACCAGCACCTTGGAGCCCACGAGGTGTCCATGGGTGTCGTTGATGGACTTGAAGTGGTCCAGGTCCAGGAACAGCAGGCTGAAGGTGCGCTGCGACTGGAGCGCGTCCTGGACCTCGCGGTCCACCACCAGGTGCAGGTAGCGGGTGTTGAACAGGCGGGTGAGGTCGTCGACGTACGCCAGGTCCTCCACCGCGGCGAAGCGGCCGAGGTTGCGCAGCGCGAGCGCCCAGTTGCGCACCAGGAAGCTGGCGGTCTCGCCCGCCCACTCCGCGCCCGTGCCGCCGAAGAAGAGCACCGCGTGCCCCAGCACGGCGTCGCCCTCCTGCGCGGGGACGGAGACGGCGCGAGGGAAGGGCGCGTCCAGGCCGTCCAGCTCGCGCGGCCCGCGTTCGTTCGTCAGGCGTTCGATGAGCTCGGCGATGAGCGGCTCTTCCAGCGCGGTGGACAGGCCGCTGGTGCCGTGGCGCCGCAGCGCGAAGGCGGAGTCGCGCTCCAGCAGCACCACGGCGCTGGCGGAGGCCATGCTCTGCAGCGCGCTGGCGGTGACCGCGGCCAGCTTCTCGCGGTCCAACGTGGTGGCGATGCGCTGCCCCGCCTCCAGCATGGCCACGTGGCGGCGCAGCGACGCGTTCTCCTGCATCAGGTCGCGCGTGGTGAGCGCGCGGCGCACGGCGTGCTGCAGGGCCTCCGGGGCCACCGGCTTGACGAGGTACTCCGCGGCGCCGCTCTTGATGGCGCGCACGGCGGGGTCCACCTTCTCCAGGCCGGTGATGACCACCACCTCCACGCCCGGGTGATGTTCCCGCACGTGCCGCAGGACCTCCATGCCGTCGCCACCGGGGAGGATGAGGTCCGTGACCACCGCGTCGAAGCGGTCGCCCGCGAGCGCTTCCTTCGCCTCTTGTAGCGTGCCCACCGCCGTGACGGCGTGTCCCACGGCGGTGAGGTAGTCGCCGTACAGGGTGCGGGCGATCTTTTCGTCGTCGACGAGGAGGATTCGCGCCATCTCCCATCGGCTTACCATCAACCGCTGGAACGCTGCTAGGGTCGCCCCCGTGTCCCCCTTCGAAAGCGGCCGTCGGCTCTGCGTTCTCGTGGAGGCCGGGGAAACCCGTTACGCCGTGGAAGCGACGTCTGTCATGGAAGTGGCGATGCCAGGCGCCAATGGCAGCAGCCTGCGGGGTGTGTTGGAGGTGAAGGACCTCTGCGCGCTGCTGGGCGGGCCGCCGGAGGAAGGCCCGGGCATGGTGGTGGTGCTCGACGTGAGTCCCACCCTGGCGGTGCGCGTGCGCTCCGTGGTGGAGGTGGCGGACGTGGCCCGCGCGCCGTTCTTCCTGCTGCCTCCGGGGTTGGCGGACTCGCTGGCGCCGCTGAGCCGGGGCGCGGTGCTGTACAAGTCGCGGCTGTACCTGGAGCTCATCGCGGAGGCGCTGCCGCACCGGGTGGGGGCGATGTCGGCGGCGGTCGTCGCCCGGCCCGTACACTGGGCGGAGGCGGCTCCGGACCGGGCGCTCGTCTTCGAGTCCCAGCGTCGGCTGTTTGGCGTTCCCCTGGGCCTGGTGTCGCAGGTCATCAGCCGGGGCGAGGCCTTCAGCGTCCTGCCCGTGCAGAGCGGACCGGTGGCCGGTATCTTTCCGCATGATCAGGTGCTGTGGCCTGTCTGCTCGGTCCCCGCGTTGCTGGGGGAGGTGCCCGCGCCGGAGCCCTTCATCGTCCTCACGGAGCTGGCCGGGCGGAACGTGGGGCTGACGGCCACGCGGGTGCTCGGCGTCCTGCAACGTTTCGAGCCGGACGACACCGCGGGCAGCTTCCGCGCTCCCGGGTTGAGCGAGCCCGTGGCGTTCCTGGACCTGCAGCGCATGTTTTCTTGATCGTCCCAGAGGGCAACTCGTAAGCTGCCCCGCTTGTCAGACTGCCGCGAGTCAACCCTCGCGGCGGGAATCACCAACGAATTCAGGGGAGTGGATGCTCCCCGAGGCCCGAACCGATGCCCAAGAATCTGCTGGTCGCCGATGACTCGCTCACCATCCGCAAGGTGATCGGGATGATCTTCGCGACCGAGGACTTTCAGGTGACCGCGGTGGACAACGGGCTGGACGCCATCTCCCGCACCCGCGAGCTGCGTCCGGACGTCGTCCTCGCGGACGTCATGATGCCGGGCAAGAGCGGCTACGAGGTCTGTGAGGCGCTGAAGAACGACCCCGCCACCCAGGGCATCCCGGTGATGCTGCTGGCCGGCACCTTCGAGGCCTTCGACGAGAACCGCGCCCGCGCCGCCCGCGCGGATGACCACGTCACCAAGCCCTTCGAGAGCCAGATTCTGCTCGACAAGGTGAAGGCGCTGGTCGGCCAGAAGTCCAACACGATGCCCGCGTCGGCGGCCACGCAGGTGCGCCACGCGCCTCCTCCGCCCGCCGCCGCGCCCGCGCCTGTCGCCGCCGCCGCGCCGCCGGGGGCCCGTCCCGCGCCGCCGCCGGGTGCGCGTCCGGGGGGGCCTCCGGGGCCCGGGATGCCGCCGGGTGCGCGTCCTCCGGGGCCTGGGATGCCGCCGGGTGCGCGTCCTCCGGGGCCTGGGATGCCGCCGGGCATGGCGCGTCCTCCGGGGCCTGGGATGCCGCCGCCGGGTGCGCCGGGCGCGCCGCGTCCTCCGGGGCCTGGGATGCCGCCGGGCATGGCGCGTCCTCCGGGGCCTGGGATGCCGCCAGGTGCGCGTCCTCCAGGGCCTGGGATGCCGCCGGGCGCCCGTCCGGGCGTGCCGCCTCCGCCGGGTGGTCCCGCGCCGGGAATGCCTCCGCGACCGGGAATGCCGCCGGGCGCCGTGGCCCGTCCGGGCGTGCCGCCTCCGCCGGGTGGTCCCGCGCCGGGTGGCTTCCAGCGTCCGCCGGTGGGCGCGCCGCAGCCTCCGCCTCCGGGGGCGGCGCCGCAGCCCGCCGCGCGGGGCAGGGATCCGTTCGGTCTGGGTGCGCCCGCGCCCGCCGCGGCCCAGCCGTCCATCAGCATCGAGGACTCGCTGCCCGACACGGGTGACGCCGAGGAGATCTCGCTGGACATCGCCCCCCCCGCCGCGCCCGTCGCTGCCAGGCCGGCGAGCGCCCGTGCGCCTGCCGCGGATGGGGGCGAGGCCCTGCTGCGTGAGGCGCTTTCCAAGGCTTCCCGAGAGGTCATCGAGAAGATTGCCTGGGAGGTGGTACCGCAGCTGGCGGAGACCATCATCCGAGAGGAGCTCGAGCGGCTCATCAAGGACCGAGAGACCCAGCACTGAGGCGCCTGGCGCCGTAACCTCCTGACCTTTTGCCGGCCCCGGTCCTCCGGGGCCGGCCGCCTTCAATGACCGATACCACTGAACTTTCGAAGGCCTACGAGCCCACCGAGGTCGAGGCCCGGCGCTACGCGTTCTGGCTGGAGCGCAACTACTTCCGCGCCGAGGCGCCCTCCGACAAGCCGCCGTTCTCCATCGTCCTGCCGCCGCCCAACGTCACGGGCAGCCTGCACATCGGCCACGCGCTGACGGCGACCATCCAGGACATCCTCACCCGCTGGAAGCGGATGAGCGGCTTCAACGCCCTGTGGCTCCCCGGTACGGACCACGCCGGCATCGCCACGCAGATGGTGGTGGAGAAGGAGCTGAAGAAGACGGAGGGCAAGAGCCGCCACGACCTGGGCCGCGAGGCGTTCCTGGAGCGCGTCTGGGAGTGGAAGGGCAAGTTCGGCGACCGGATCGGCGAGCAGCACCGCTACCTGGGCGCGTCCCTGGACTGGAGCCGCGAGCGCTTCACCATGGACGAGCAGTCCTCGGCCGCGGTGCGCGAGGTCTTCGTCCGGCTGTACGAGGAGGGCCTGATGTACCGGGCCCAGAAGCTCATCAACTGGTGTCCGTCGTGTCGCACGGCGCTCAGCGACCTGGAAGTGGAGCACCAGGAGAAGAACGGCTCCATCTGGCACATCCGCTACCCGGTGAAGGACTCCGACCGCACGCTCACCGTGGCCACCACGCGCCCGGAGACGATGCTGGGCGACACCGCCGTGGCCGTGCACCCGGAGGACGAGCGCTACCAGGACCTGATTTGCAAGCACGTGGTGCTGCCGCTCAGCGGGCGTGAGATTCCCATCATCGCGGACGGCGAGCTGGTGGACCCGAAGTTCGGCACCGGCGTGGTGAAGGTGACGCCCGCGCACGACTTCAACGACTACCAGACGGGCCTGCGCCACAAGCTGCCGATGCTGTCCATCCTGGACGACGCGGCGCGGATGACGAAGGAGACCGGCAAGTACGCCGGCACGGACCGCTTCGACGCGCGCAAGCAGGTGCTGGCCGACCTCCAGGAGCTGGGGCTCTTGGAGAAGGAGGAGCCGCACAAGCTGTCCGTCGGCACGTGCCAGCGCTGCACCACCGTGGTGGAGCCGCGCCTGTCGCCGCAGTGGTTCGTGAAGATCGAGCCGCTGGCGAAGCCGGCCATCGAGGCGGTGGAGCAGGGCCGCACGAAGTTCGTCCCGGAGTCGTGGACGAACACCTACTTCCACTGGATGCGCAACATCCACGACTGGTGCGTCAGCCGCCAGCTGTGGTGGGGCCACCAGATTCCCGCGTACTACTGCACCGCGTGCAGCCCTCGGCTGGGGGACGACACCGACCTGCCGCTGGACGCCGCGACGGTGAAGGTGGGCGGCGTGGACTTCGCGCGCGCGGAGCCGATTGTCGCGCGGGAGCAGCCCACGTCCTGCCCGAAGTGCGGCGGCGCCACGTTCATCCAGGACCCGGACGTGTTGGACACGTGGTTCTCGTCCGCGCTGTGGCCCTTCTCCACGCTGGGCTGGCCGCGCAACACGCCGGACCTCCAGACGTTCTACCCGACGTCCGTCATGGAGACGGGCCACGACATCATCTTCTTCTGGGTCGCCCGGATGATGATGATGGGCCTGCACTTCATGGGGGATGTGCCCTTCCGCACCGTGTACCTGCACGCGATGGTGCGCGACGAGAAGGGCGAGAAGATGTCCAAGACGAAGGGGAACGTCATCGACCCCTTGGACGTCATCCTCGGCGCCAGCTTGGACAAGCTCGCGCCGACGCTGAAGAACAAGTTCCCGCAGGGCATGCCGGCGTTCGGCGCGGACGCGCTGCGCTTCACGCTCGCGTCGCTCACCCAGCAGGGCCGGGACATCAAGCTGTCCATGGACCGGCTGGCTGGCTACAAGGCCTTCTGCAACAAGCTGTGGAACGCCAGCCGCTTCGCCCTGATGAACATGGGCGAGTTCACGCTGGATGAGCGTCCGCTGAAGGCGCGTCCGTTGACGCTGGCGGACCGCTGGATTCTCTCGCGGCTCCAGCGCGCCACCACCGAGGCCCGCGCCTCGCTGGAGACCTACGGCTTCGCCGAGGCGGCGTCCACGCTGTACCAGTTCCTGTGGGCCGAGTTCTGCGACTGGTACATCGAGCTGGCGAAGGGCTCGCTCTACGGCACCGACGAGCAGGCGAAGGACTCCGCGCGCGCGGTGCTGGTGTACTCGCTGGACCGCATCCTGCGATTGCTCCACCCGTTCATGCCGTTCATCACCGAGGAGATCTGGCAGAAGCTGCCGATGTCCCGGCCGGTGGACAGCATCATGATCGCGTCGTACCCGGAGCCCGACGCGGACCTGGTGGACGAGGCCGCCGAGGCGGAGATGGCCCCGGTCATCGCCACCATCGAGGGCCTGCGCACCCTCCGCGGCGAGAGCAACCTGTCGCCCGCGACCAAGGTGAAGGCGGTGGTGCAGAGCCCGGACGCCCGCACGCGCGAGTTGCTGGAGCGCTGGCGCGCGTACCTGATGCCGCTGGCCGGCCTGTCCGAGGTGGAGATTGGCGCGCCCGGCACCAAGCCGCCGCAGGCCGCCGCCTTCGTGGGAACGAACCTGGAAATCTACGTGCCGCTGGCGGGTCTCATCGACCTGGACGCGGAACGCGACCGCCTCCGCAAGGAGATCGCACGCGCCGAGCAGGAAGCTGCCGGTGTGCTGCGCAAGCTGGAGAACCCCAACTTCGTGGCCAAGGCGCCCCCGGACGTGGTCGAGAAGGACCGCGCCCGCGTGGAGGAGTTGAAGGAGCGCAAGGCCAAGCTTCAGGACCATCTGCAGCGCATTGCCCCGGAGCCCGCCATGCCCGCAGCGCCGCCGTCCGAGAGCAGCACGCCGACCGAAAGCGTTGAGCCGACCGAGGCCGACATCGCGACCGAAGCCGACGTCGCGACCGAGCCCACCACCCCGCCTGGGAGCGCCGCTCCATTAGAGACGACGCCTCCAGTCGAGGGGGGCACTGAATACGAGACGCTCGCCGAGTCCACCGAGGAGGAGGAGGCCGCCGTCGCACCGGCCGAGGAGAAGGCCGCGCCGGACGCGGAGGCAGAGGGGAACGTCGACCTGGCGGAGGAGCTGAAGGACGAGCTCGATGCCGCCGGCGGTGTGGCCGAAGCCGCGGACCCCCAGGTGCAGGACGCACTGGAGAAGCTGCGCGCGGGGACGAAGGAAGGCCTGTCTCCGGCCGACCATCATGACCTGGGCGTGGCGTACATGAGCATGGGGCTCGTCGACGACGCGATGCGGGAGTTCAACACGGCGCGTGCCGGTGGCGACGCCCGCGAGGCGCCTGCCGCCGCGCAGGTGGACGCTGAGCCCGAGCAGACGGTGGCCTCCACCGCGAAGGCCGTGGTGAAGGCCGCGCTGGCCGCGGTGAAGAAGGCGTCGTCCATCGCGAAGGACACGGTGGTGGACGCTGTCTCCGCTTCCGACGAGGACGAGGAACCCGCCGCTCCGGCGAAGGCGCGTCCCGCGAAGAAGGCCGCGGGCAAGAAGGCGCGTGCCGCCGCGAAGAAGGCTCCGGCCAAGGGCGCGGCGCAGAAGGCCGCCGCGAAGAAGGCTCCGGCCAAGGGCGCGGCGAAGAAGGCTTCGACTCAGAAGGCCGCCGCGAAGAAGGCTCCGGCCAAGGCTGCGTCGAAGAAGGCTTCGGCTCAGAAGGCCGCCGCGAAGAAGGCTCCGGCCAAGGGCGGGGCGAAGAAGGCTTCGACTCAGAAGGCCGCCGCCAAGAAGGCTCCGGCCAAGGCTGCGTCGAAGAAGGCTTCGGCGCAGAAGGCCGCCGCGAAGAAGGCTTCGGCCAAGGGCTCCGCGAAGAAGGCTGCCACGAAGAAGGGGGCGGCGAAGAAGGTCGCTGCCGCCAGCAAGAAGCCGGTGAAGAAGGCGGCGGGCCGGAAGGCTCCCGCGAAGAAGCGCACCGGGGCGAAACCCAAGGCGCGGGCAAAGGCCCGGCGGTAGCAGGAGGAGACGTGCAGCAGCAGGATTACCTCGACCGGCTCATCGCGCTCGCACTCGATGAGGACCTGGGGGCGGCGGGTGACGTCACCTCGCAGGCCCTCATCCCTCCTGACTACGAGGGCAGCGCGGAGCTGGTCGCCAAGGAGCAGTTGGTGCTCGCGGGCCTGGAGGCCTTCGTCCGCGTCTTCAAGACGGTCGACCCGAACGTCGAGGTGGAGTTGTTGCGCCGCGACGGTCAGGAGATCAAACCGAAGATGGTCGCCGCGCGCTGTCACGGCCGGATGCGCTCGCTGCTCGCGGCGGAGCGCACCGCGCTCAACATCGTGCAGCGGGCCGCGGGCATCGCGACGCTGGCGCAGCAGGCCGTCACGTCCGTGCGCGGCTCCAACCTGCGCGTCCTGGACACGCGGAAGACGCCGCCGGGGATGCGCACGGTGGCCAAGGAGGCCGTCCGCATGGGCGGCGCGTCCAACCACCGCTTCGGCCTCTTTGACGGCGTCCTCATCAAGGACAACCACATCGCCGCCGTGGGGGGCTCCATCGCGGAGGCGCTGCGCCGCGCGAAGCTCAACGGGCCCCGGCTGACCAAGATTGAAATCGAGGTCACCAACCTCAAGCAGCTCGCGGAGGCCATCGAGCACGGCGCGGACGTGGTGATGCTCGACAACATGGACGACGCGCAGATTCGCGAGGCCGTGAAGCTGGCGGCGGGCCGCGTCCCGCTCGAGGTGTCGGGCGGCGTCACGCTGGACCGGCTGCCCCGGCTGGCGAAGCTGGGCATCGACTTCGTGTCCATGGGCGCGCTGACGCACTCCGCGCGGGCCATGGACCTGTCGCTGGAAATCACCGCCGCGGCGAAGCGTCCCGCGCGCGGCAAGCAGCCGAAGCCGGCGTAGCTCGCGGACACGGAGGCGCTCCTGGCTCCTGCCCGGGACGCGCGGAGCCCTCCCTGTCGCGGCCGCTCACTTGCCCGTGAGGACCTCCGCGCGGGGCTTGCCCTCCGCTGACGCCGGCATCCCCAGCTCCATCAGCGCCGACAGGGTGGGGGCGAAGTCCACCGGGTCGATCTCCTCCAGGTACATGCCCGGCTTCACGCCCTTGCCCGCGAAGAGGATGGGCACCTGTGAATCATAGGCGTGCGGCGTGCCGTGGTTGGTGCCGGTGGGGATGGCGTGGAGCAGGTGGAGGGGCCGGAGCATGAAGAGCACGTCGCCGCTGCGCCCCGGGTAGTAGCCCTTGCGCATGGGCGTCAGGTAGCCCGCGGTGTCCGGCGCGGTGAACAGGTCGTCATTCGCCACGGCCGTGATGACCGCCGGGTGCTTCGCCAGCCACGCCGCCGCCGCGCGCCGCACCGCCACGTCCACCGCGCCGCCCTGGTGCGTCTTGCCGCCCAGGTACACGTCCAGTTGTTCGAGCGTGGCCGTCACGTCGCCGCCGAACTGCTGGCGCAGCGCCTGCGTCAGGCCCTCCGCCAGCTCCGCCGGGCTCACCCGCTTGGCGGCCAGCCCCTTGGCGGCCCACTGCTCTGGCACCGCCGCGCCGCCGTGGTCCGCGGACAGCGCGATGACCAGGTTGCCCCGTCCCCCCGCCGCGCGCTCGGCCGCGGTGATGAGGCTGCCCAGCGCCTTGTCCAGCCGCAGCAGCGTGTCCTGCATCTCCCACGAGGAGGGCCCGTACTCGTGGAACACCAGGTCCGTGCCGGTGAAGCTCACGGCCAGCAGGTCGGGCACGCCGTCCTGGCCCAGGCCCTCTCCGGCGATGGCCGCCTTGGCCGCCTCCACCAGCAGGTCATGCGATTCCGGTGAGACGGCGAACGCCTGGTAGAAGGTGGGGCCCGGCGACGGCAGTCCGCCGTCCAGCGGATGGGGGAAGGTGCGGCCCAGGCCGTAGACGTCCGCCTCGGCGAGGCCTTCGTCCTCGCCCACGTACTCCGAGGCCGGCCGCAGCAGCTCCCACTTCTTGCCGAAGGACGCCTCCGGCAGCTTCCGCGCGTTCAGCGCCTTCAGCCACGCCGGGAACTCCTTCGTGTACCAGGTGCCGGTGACGAACTTCCCCTCGCCCTTGTCGAACCACCACGCCTGGCCCGCGCGTCCGGCCAGGGGGATGGCCGCGTGGGGCTTGAGGGACAGCGCCACCGCCTTGCCGCGCTCCTGCGTCGCCACGCGCAGCCGGTCCGCCAGCGTCTCCACCATGAGGTGGGCGGGGCCGGAGTCCTGGCCCGGCTTCAGCGGCACCTCCAGCACCGGGTGGGCCGCGTCCGCGAAGGCCATCACGCGCTTCATCGTCGAGCGGTCCACCCACCGGTTGTCCACGATGCCGTGCCGCCACGGGTTGGCGCCCGTGGCGAGGGTGGCGTGGCCGGGCGCGGTGCGGCATTCGGCGTGGCCGTAGCGCGCATAGGGAAAGTACGCGCCCTGGTTGAGCAGCTGGCCCAGGCCGCCCTTCAGGCGCGGACGGTTGCGCAGCAGCACGTCACTGCCGAGCGCGTCCACGCTGATGACGAGCGTGAGCCTGGGGGGGCGGGCAAGAGCGGGCAGGGTGGCCAGCGCGACGGCGAGGACGAGTGCGCGAATCATGGGGATGAGAACCATCTCCGCCGGGATGGTGAGAAGCAACCAACAACGCGTGTCACTGCTTGGACGCCGCACATCGCGCTGTTAGGGTCGCCCGCTTCATGGTCGAGGCCCGTCTTCGCGTCATCTACGGCGACACCGATCAGATGGGTGTCGTCTACTACGCGAATTACTTCCGCTATTTCGAGTTCGCGCGCAGTGAGTACTTTCGCGCTCGGGGTGGCAGCTACGCCGAGCTGGAGCGCTCGGGTGCCCTGCTACCCGTGGCCGAGGCGAGCTGTCAGTACAAGGCATCCGCGCGCTACGACGAACTGTTGGTCATCCAAACCACCGTGAGTGAGTTGCGCCGCGCGTCCATCGTGTTCACCTACGCGCTGTTTCGTGACGGTGCGCCACGCACGCTGCTCTGCACCGGAATGACGCGTCACGCCTGCGTGGGGCGGGACGGCAAGCCGACGCGGCTGCCCGACGCCCTCATCCGGTTGCTTGAAACAACCGAGCCTTCCCCGGGCTCTTCCACTACCACCTGAACCCTTCCGGCATACCCAAGGAGCACACACATGGATCGCAACCTGGCAATGGAGGTCGTGCGCGTCACCGAGATGGCGGCCATCGCCTCCGCCCGACTGATGGGCCGCGGCAGCAAGGACGAGTCGGACCAGGCCGCCGTGGACGCCATGCGCCGCGCCTTCGACGCGCTGCAGATTGATGGCACCGTCGTCATCGGCGAGGGCGAGCGCGACGAGGCGCCCATGCTCTACATCGGCGAGAAGGTGGGCAAGCGGGGTGATGGTGCGCCCGAGGTGGACATCGCCCTGGACCCGCTGGAGGGCACCAACCTGTGCGCCTACGGCCGGCCGGGCTCCATCGCCGTGGTGGCCATGGCGGGCAAGGGCGGGCTGCTCAACGCCCCCGACACGTACATGGAGAAGCTGGCCGTGGGCCCGCGCGCCCGGGGCGCCATCGACCTGCGCAAGACGCCCACGGAGAACCTCCGCGCCATCGCGGAGAAGATGAAGGTCTACGTGGAGGACCTCACCGTGGTGGTGCTGGACCGCGAGCGCCATTCCGACCTCATCAAGGAGATTCGCGCGGCGGGCGCGCGCATCCGGCTCATCGAGGACGGTGACGTGGCCGGCGCCATCGCCACGTGCTTCGACAACACGGGCGTGGAGGTGCTGATGGGCATCGGCGGCGCGCCCGAGGGCGTCATCGCCGCGGCGGCCATCCGCGCCACCGGCGGTGACATGCAGGGCCGGCTCGTTCCCCGCAACCAGGGCGAAATCGACCGCTGCAAGACGATGGGCATCAGCGACATCTCGAAGATCTACACCGCCGAGGAGCTGGCCAGGGGCGAGGTGATGTTCGCCGCCTCCGGCGTCACCACCGGCGACTTCCTCAAGGGCGTGCGCTTCTTCGGCGGCGGCTGCGAGACGCACTCCGTCGTCATGCGCAGCAAGACGGGCACCGTCCGCTTCATCCAGTCGGTGCACAAGTTCGACAAGAAGCCGGGGTACGCTTTCTAGGCCGCAGCTCCCACCCTGCCTCACGCCCCTGGAGACACCCATGCCTGGCGCCTCGCGAACCATCATCGTCAACGCCCCCATCGAGAAGGTCTTCGACGTCATCACCCAGTACGAGCGGTACCCGGAGTTCCTCCCGGAGGTGAAGGGCATCCGGACGGAGAACCGCCAGGGCAACACGGTGGACGTCCACTACAAGGTGGATGTGCTGAAGACCATCAGCTACTCCATCCACGTCACGGAGGAGCGGCCTACCCGCATGTCCTGGTCTTACATCAAGGGCGAGTTCATGAAGGACAACCAGGGCAGCTGGGTCCTGGAGCCCGAGGGCGAGGGCAAGACGAAGGCCACCTACACCGTGGAGATGGCCCTGGGCGCGCTGGTGCCCAAGAGCGTCGTCTCCGCGCTGGTGGAGACCTCGCTGCCGAAGATGCTGGACGCCTTCAAGCGCCGCTTCGAGGCGCCCTGAACCCCGCCTCCAGGCGGCTTCCTGGCGGGCGACGCCACCATCGCCCGCCGACCGCCAGGAGTCTGCGGGGACCCGGATGCTCCGCCCGTCGCAGCAAGCGGGCGGACGAGGCTGTCTCGAAGGGGCTTGCGACGCCGGCTACGGGGAGTATGCCCATGGGAAGGTCCGCTTGCGGGCCGCATCGAGGGCATTAAACTGAACACCGTCCCGACAGGGTTTTCGGCCTCCACGACATTTCTGCCCTGGGTGCCCTGGCTCAGGTGTCGGGTGGCAGACGAGCAACCGTGCGAGATGGCAGCAACGTACCCAGCGAAGAACCGGGGTTCTTAATTTGCATCTGATATGGGTGGAAATGGTATTGGGGCGGGATGGGCGTACATCGGGGTACGTAGGCTGAGGGAGACGGAAGACCCATGCTCGACGCCTTCATCATCGAAGAGATAAAGCGCCGTGAGCGCCGCCGTGAGGAGCACGACAGGCCGGTGGCGGAGCTTCCGCTCCCCGTGCCGGATGACCGCCCGCGTCGGCGCACGGAGACCGAAGACGACAAGCCCCAGCGGGGCGTGGTGGTCATCGACCTGCTGTCCTGACCCCGGCATCGCGGCTTGACGGCCGCGCCGGTGTGTCCCCGAGCCCGCGGTGGCGCTCCTTCCCAGGACGGCCCCGCGGGCTTCGCGCATCCAGGCGCCCCAGCCCCCCTCAGGCGTGGGTCAGGGCCAGCAGGTGCCGGGGGTGGTAGACCTCCCACAGCGGCCCCTTGACGGTGGCCAGGGCCTCCAGGACTTGCTTGCGCCACTCCTCGGGCAGGGCCTGCTCGCCATGGAAGGCGCCCACGAGCGCGCCGGTGATGGTGGCGTGGGCCTCCGTGTCGCCGCCCCGGTGGACGACGTCCAGGAGCGCGGCCTCGGCGCTGGGGGCGTGGAGCAGCTCCCAGAAGGCCAGCCGGAAGGCGACGCGCACCGCGTGCAGGGGGCGGTGGAGGTGCAGCTCCGGCCCGTACAGCATCGGGTCCTCCTGTTGGGCAAGCGCCAGGTCCTCGCGCAGGAGCGATGCGGCGAAGGACACCTCCTGCACATAGTCACTGGCGGAGCGCCCGAGCGCGGCGCCGGCCAGCAGCAGGCCCGACTCCGCGGCGGGGATGAGGTCGGCGGCCTTGAGGCCCGCGCCATGGGTGACGGCATGGCCAATGGCCGCGTTGAAGGCCGCGCAGGCGAGCTGACAGCGCGGGTCGAAGTGGGTGAGGGCGGAGTCCTCCAGCGAGGCCAGGGTGAGCGCGTGGGCGTCCCCAGCCAGGTACACGCCCAGCGGCGCCGCGCGGGCCAGGCTCCCCGGGTCCGCGGGCTTGCGGTACGCGCGCAGCCACACGCGCCTGCCCGCGCCCAGGGGCGGGAAGCCCGACGTCTGGCAGTCCTCGAAGACCTCCTTCAGAGGCTCGCTGACGTCGAAGGCATGGGGCTGCCAGGCGCGGTAACGACGCAGTGCGTCCGCGGCGTCGTAGCGCCGGATGGCCCGGAGGCTGTGCCCCAGGCAGGCCGCGAGCTGGACCTCCTCCGTCACCTGCCCGCGGCGCAGCTCATGGGGGCCGCCGCCCATCAGCTTCATGTAGGGCCCCTCCGCCTGCTTGGGAAATGGAACGGCCATGAAGGGGCGGTGCGCGGTGGGGACGGACAGGGCGTTGCCCACGGCCATGCCGAGCAGCGCGCCGCGGCGCCGTTGAGCGAGCAATGGGTCAGGCCCCTTCAAGGCGGGGCGGCGTTGGGGCGGGGGCATTCGACGGGTGGACACTGTAGCAGCGCGGGCCGCGAGCACGCTTGCCCGGCCCGGGGGGCTCTTCTAGAAACGGTCGCCTATGACCGAGATTTCTCAGATTCTGGCGCGCGAAGTGCTCGACTCTCGTGGCAACCCCACCGTGGAGGCGGAGGTCCAGCTTGCCGGGGGCGCTCGTGGCCGCGCCGCGGTGCCGTCCGGTGCGTCCACCGGTGAGCATGAGGCCATCGAGCTGCGCGACGGCGACAAGCAGCGCTACCTGGGCAAGGGCGTGCAGAAGGCCGTGAAGAACGTGGTCGACGTGCTCGCGCCCGCGCTGGTGGGCATGGACGCGGCGGATCAGTTCGCGGTGGACCAGCGGATGCTGGAGCTGGACGGCACCGCCACCAAGGGCAAGCTGGGCGCCAACGCCATCCTCGCGGTGTCCATGGCGGCGGCCCGGGCCGCGGCGGACGCGCACGGGCTGCCGCTGTACCGCTACGTGGGCGGCGTGCAGGCGCGCACCCTGCCGGTGCCGCTGATGAACATCCTCAACGGCGGCGCGCACGCGGACACCCGCGTGGACGTGCAGGAGTTCATGGTGGTGCCCGCCGGCGCGTCCTCCTTCGCGGAGGGCCTGCGCTGGGGCGCCGAGGTGTTCCACGCGCTGAAGAAGATTCTCAAGGACCGCAAGCTGGCCACGGGCGTGGGCGACGAGGGCGGCTACGCCCCGGACCTGCCGGCGAACGAAGAGGCGCTGAAGCTCATCATGGAGGCCATCGACAAGGCGGGCTTCAAGGCCGGTGAGCAGCTCTTCCTGGCCCTGGACGTGGCGGCCAGCGAGTTCTTCGACAAGGGCAGCAAGAAGTACAAGCTGAAGGGCGAGGGCAAGGAGTACGACGCGGCGGGCCTGCTCGAGTACTACCGGGGCCTGTCCGAGCGCTACCCCATCATCTCCATCGAAGACGGCATGGCGGAGGATGACTGGGAGGGCTGGAAGAAGCTCACCGACGCGCTGGGTTCGCGCATGCAGCTGGTGGGCGACGACCTCTTCGTCACCAACGTGGAGCGCCTGGGCCGCGGCATCGAGACGGGCACGGCCAACTCCATCCTGGTGAAGGTGAACCAGATTGGCACCCTGACGGAGACGTTCGACGCCGTGCGCATGGCGCACCGCGCCGGGTACACGTCCGTGATGAGCCACCGCTCCGGTGAGACGGAGGACACCACCATCGCCGACCTGGCCGTGGCGCTGGACTGCGGGCAGATCAAGACGGGCTCCGCGTCGCGCTCCGACCGCGTGGCCAAGTACAACCAGCTGCTGCGCATCGAAGGCGAGCTGGGGGCCGCGGCCCGCTACGCTGGCAAGTCGGTGTTCCGCGCCCTGAACCAGAAGAAGTGAGCCCGTGAGCGACAAGCCCAAGCGCATCCTGGTTTCAAACGACGACGGCTACTTCTCCGAGGGGCTCCAGGCGCTGGTCGAGGCCGTGAGCCCCCTGGGGGAGGTGTGGGTGGTGGCGCCCGACCGGGAGCAGAGCGCCGCGTCCCACGCCATCTCCCTGCACCGGCCGCTGCGCATCAAGGAGGTGCGGGCGCGGTGGTTCGCCGTCGACGGGACCCCCGCGGACTGCGCTTATCTGGCGATCAACCATCTCCTGAAGGATGATCGCCCGGTACTCATGGTTTCCGGCATCAACCACGGCGCGAACCTGGCCGAAGACATCATGTACTCCGGCACGGTGGCCGCGGCGATGGAGGGCGCGCTCCTGGGCGTGCCTGCCATTGCCTTCAGCCTGGTGGCCCGGCGGAGCTTCGACTTCGCGCCGGCGGCCCGGTTCGCCCGTTCGCTGGTGTCCAGCGCCCTGTCGCGCCCCCTGCCGCCGCGGATGCTCCTCAACGTGAACATCCCCGGAGGCGTGGAGCCGGAGGGCTACGCCATCACCCGCCAGGGCCGTCACTCGTACGGCTTCGAGGTGGTGGAGAACGAGGACCCGCGTGGCCGGAAGTACTACTGGATTGGCGGGAGCGACTACCAGCACGAGGACATCCCGGGCAGCGACTGCAACGCCGTGTTCCGGGACAAGCGCGTCTCCGTCACGCCGCTGCACTTCGAGCTGACGGACCATGGCCGGCTCCCGGACCTCGCCGGGTGGCAGGTCGATGGCTTCAACCGGCATGAACCGGACGGTGCCTAGCGTTGGCGCCGTGTGTGTCCAGCCGAGCGCGTGGGGCGCTCCGGGTGTTCCTCCTGGCCGTGCTGCTGAGCGGCTGCGTGGGCACCCGGGCCTCCTCCGTGGCCGGGCCGGACACGGGGACGGACACCGCTTCGCGTGAGGGCGAGGCGGCGGAGGTCACCGACGCGGACGCGCGGACCACGCCGCTGCCCTTCAACCTGAGGGGCGTCCACGCCGAGCCGGAGCTGGTGGCCGCGCGCCATGTCGTGGCCGCCGGCGAGACGATGTACCGCATCTCGCGCACCTACGGCCTCACGGTGGAGGAGCTGGGGTCGGCCAACGGCATCAAGGCGCCGTGGACGTTGGCGGTGGGGCAGGAGCTCACCATCCCCGGTGTCGAGCGCGGCGTGCCCGTCCGGGCCCTGGCGGAGGCGGACCCGGAGCCGGTGCGGACTTCGACGTCGGCCGGGGGGCGGCGCAGCGTGCCGGCCGTGGGCCGCCGCGAGGAGCCCCCGTCGCGCCGCCGGACCCTGTCGCGGCCGGCGAGCGCCACGGGCCCGCCTCGTGTGGCCACCCAGGGGCAGCTCGACTGGCCTCTGCGAGGCGTCCTGTACGGCCGCTTCGGGAAGAAGGGGAGGGAGCCGCATGACGGCATCGACCTGGCCGCGCCCGCCGGCACGTCCGTGAAGACGGCGCAGGCAGGCACGGTGCTCTACGCGGGCGAGCAGCGCGGCTACGGCAACATCGTCATCGTCGAGCACACGAACAAGTTGATTACGCTGTACGCACACAACCGCGACCTGCGCGTGCGCACCGGGCAGAAGGTGCGCCGCGAGCAGGTGATTGCCACCGTCGGCGAGTCGGGTCGGACGTCCGGGCCCCATCTGCACTTCGAGGTGCGTATGGACGGAAAGCCGGTGGACCCGCTCGACTACCTGGGGCCGATGCCCTCCTCGTAGCCGAGGCGGCGCGGGCCCGGCTGCCCCCCCGCTTCAGGCGACGGGGCAGGGCGTCAAGTCGTGTGACGTCTGGGCCTCGGTGCCGGGCCCGGGTGAAGGTAGAGTGCCGGCCCGTGTCGCGCTTCGTGTCCTGGTGGCTCTCTTGTTTCGTCTTGTTGCTGGCTTCTGCGGCCCATGCCCAGGCGCCAGCCCCTGTACTCCCTGCTGCTGAGTCCCCGGCGCCTGAGGCCGTCGTCGTGGCCGTGCTGATGCTGGAGGCCAACGCGGCGGGCAGCGACGCGGCGCCGGGCGTCACCTCGCTCATCACCTCGCGGCTCGCGGAGTCGCCGCGGCTGCGCGTCCTCTCGCAGTGGGACGTCGAGGCCGCCCTGGACGAAGAGCATCAGCGGCAACTCCAGGGCCTCAAGACGTGCGAGCGAGGAGACTGCCTCCAGGAGCTGGTGGCCCTCACCGGCGCCCGCTACGTCGTGGCCGGCCGGTTGGATCGCTTCGGCGACCAGTACCTGCTCACCGCCAACCTGTTGGACGCCGCGGGCGGGCGGATCCTGGCCCGGCCTCGCGCGGAGGCCCCGGAAGCGGAGGACCTGCTGCGCACCGCGAAGGCCGTCTCCGACCAGCTCTTCGCCGTGCTCGTCCCGCCAGAGGAGTCCGTGGCGGCCCGCCCGCTGCTGGGAGGCTCCTCGCGGACGGGCGGCGGCGGCCTGCTGCTGGGCCTGCGCGTCAACAACAACTTCATCGACAAGCTCTCCAATGTGAACCCAGGCGGCGACGTCGAGGTGGGCTACTGGTTCCACCCCGAATGGGTCGGCTTCCTCCAGGTGGGCTTCAGCTACGTGCGCTCCACCCAGGAGGGCGTGCGCAGCGGCCTCACCGTGCTGCCCAGCATCGTGGGCGCGCGCCACTACCACAACGTGGAGAAGTCCCTGCGGCCCTACTGGGGCTTCGGCCTGGGCGTGCAGCTGTCCTTCGGTGACTTCGGCATCTTCCAGTCCACCGGCCCGCTGCCCACCGTCATCGGCTTCGCGGGGCTGGAGTACCTCGTCGCCGGCTCAGTAGGCTTCCAGCTCGAGCTGGGCACCAACGTCGCGCAGGCGGTGCTGGGGCTGTCGGAATCGAAGCTGGGAGACGGCCTCAACCTGGACCTGAACGCAGGCATCGCGTACCACTTCTGAGCCTCGGAGCCCCCATGTCCCCGCGCGCCCTCTCCCTGATTGCCTTGCTCGCCCTGACGGGCTGTGACGACGAGACGCCTCGCGTCAAGCCGAAGGACCACGCGGAGGGCCTCTACGTCAAAGGCACCGCCGAGTACCTCCAGGGCCACTTCGACGCGGCCCTGGCCTCCTTCGAGGCCATGAAGCAGATTGCCCCGGACGACCCCCGCCTGCCCGCCGCGCGCGGCGAGCTGTTCCTGTCCATGGGACGGCTGACGGACGCCGCCGCCGAGTTCGAGGCCGCCCTCAAGCTGGAACCCAAGCGCTCCACCAACTGGAGCCGCCTGGGCTTCATCCAGACCCAGTTGGGCCAGGTGGCCGAAGCCCAGAGCTCGCTGCGCAAGGCCCTGGCCCTCTTCCCCCAGGACTTCAACGCCCTGGAGGCGCTGGGCGACCTGGACCTCAAGAAGGGCGACCACGACGCCGCCGTGCGGCACTTCACGCTCGCCTCCAACGCGGCGCCGTCCCCGGAGCAGAAGTCCGCCCTCATCATGCGCGCGCTGGACGTCCTGTCCTCGAAGCAGCGCTACCCGGAGCTGCTGGCCGCGGCCCAGAAGGCCGTGGATGACGGCATCCACACCGCGGACGTGCTCGCCACCCTGGGGGACGGCCTGGTGCGCGCCGGCAACCTCACCGAGGCCGCCAACGCCTACCGCGACGCCGCCAGCCGCTCGCCCCGAGATCCCACCCTGTGGGAGCTCGTCGGCGAAATCCAGATGAAGCTGGACAAGCCCGGGGACGCCATCAGCGCGTACAAGGAATCCCTGCGCGTGAAGGACCGCGCCATCGTCCACGTGGCGCTGGCCCGCATCTACCTGGGGATGAAGGACGCCTCGGCCGCGCAGGAGGAGCTGGCCGCGGCCCTGGAGTCCGTGTCCGGCCAGGACATCCGCGAGCTGCGCGAGCTGGCCAGCCTGCTGGTCACCATGGACCGCAAGCCGGACGCGCTGCGCATCCTCGCCAACCTCAGCGCGGAGCAGGACCACGCGAAGGACGCCGAGCTGCACGTCGCCACCGCCCAGCTGGCGCGGGAGCTCAAGGACCCCGGCATCCAGCAGGCCGCCTGCGCGCGGGCGACCGCCGCGGACGCCACCCTCAAGAAGTGCCCTTGAGCCACGCCCGGGCCAGGAGACGGCCCGGGACGGGGAGGGGAGACTACGGGGTGCGGCCGCCCTGGAGCTTGCGGTACACGCCCACCACCTGGCCCAGAATCATCGTGGACCGGAACTCCGCGCGGCTCACGTAGATGGGCTGCATGGTGGCGTTGGCCGGCTGGAAGCGGATGCGGTCCCCTTCCGGGTAGTAGCGCTTCACCGTGGCCTCGTCCTCGATGAGGGCCACCACGATTTCACCCGGCTGGGCGGACGGCGTCTTCTTCACGAAGAGGTAGTCCCCGTCGTGGATGCCGTCGTCAATCATCGACTGTCCCTTCACGCGCAGGGCGAAGACCTCGCGGCCATTCACACCTCCGAGCAGGAAGCTGTCGATCTTGACGGAGTCCTCCATGTTCTCCTGCGCCAGCAGCGGCGCGCCGGCGGCGACCTTGCCGAGCAGGGGAATCTCCACCATGCCCGAGTCCTTGCGCGCCCCCAGGCCGAGCAGCAGCCGCGCGCGCTTGGTGGGCACCAGGGAGCGGCTCTGCTGCTCGCCCCGGTTCAGGTAGCCCTTGCGCTCCAGCGCCTTCAGGTGGTCGTTGACGCCGTTCGTCGAGCGGATGTCCATGTGCTCCCCGATTTCGCGAATCGTCGGCGGGAAGCCCTGGGTCTCCGTCTCCTTGACGATGAAGCTGAGAATCTCGCGCTGGCGTTCCGTGAGCTCTTCCATGCGCTCCCTCACTCATCTGCCGTCCTGCCGGGGAGTCGTTCTCCCCAGGCAACAGGCTTTCAGTGTCACTCTCCCTGAACAGGCGTGTAGAGTCAACTCGTTCGGTCTCACCCTGCGCACTCGGGGTGTGCCCCGCTCCGTCCTGTTTCTCACTTCTTGAGGTGGGGGGACGAACTCGACGTACACTTCCGCCGCTTTGTCCGAGCTCCGCCACACGCTGCTCTTCGTCGACGACGAGGCCGACGTCCTGGACATCCTCACCCGGATGTTCCAGCGCCGGTACCGCGTCCTCACGGCCCGAAGCGGTTCCGCCGCGCTGGAGATCCTGAGAAAGGAGCCGGTGGACGTCCTCATCACCGACCAGCGGATGCCTGAGATGACGGGCATCGAGCTGGTGGCCACCGCGCGCGCGGAGGGCTTCGACGTCACCGCGCTGCTGCTCACGGGGTACACGCACCCGGACGACATCATCGCGGCCATCAACCAGGGGCAGGTGTACCGGTACATCACCAAGCCCTGGGACGTGAATGACCTGCTCATCACCGTGAAGAACGCGGTGGAGTACACGCAGCTGCGCAAGGACAAGGAGCGGCTGATCCGCCAGCTCCACCAGCGCGTGGAGGCGCTCTTCGTCCTGTATGAGGTCAGCCGCGCCAGCGCGAATGATCCGGCCAGCTACGACAACATCATCGACCGCGTGCTCATCGCCGTGGCGCGCGTGCTGCCGTACGACTGCGGCGCGGCGCTCATCGCGCCGGACGAGGCGCGCAGCGCGACGCTGCGGCTGCGCTGTCAGGGCACGGTGGGGGAGAAGGCGCTGCTGGGCGTGAAGGAGTCCATGCTCGGCGCGTACCGCAAGAGCAGCGGCCTCCTGCTGCCCGAGGACCGCGTCATCACCCGCGTGGCGGGCACCACCACCCAGGACGCGGCGGCGCCGTCCGTCTACCCCAGCCAGCTCACGGTGAACCTGGTCGCTGGCGGGCGCCCGGTGGGCATGCTGTCGCTGTTCAGCCAGAAGCCGGACGCGTTCACCGAGGACGACGGCGTGCTGCTGGACGTGCTCGCCAACCAGACGGCGGACGCCATCCAGTCCCTGCGCTCGGCGGAGGAGGAGGCCCGCCACCGCATGGAGCGGATGGTGGAGTCCATGGCCGACGGCGTGGTCCTCACCGACGAGAAGAACGACATCGTGGTGATGAACCCGGCGGCGCGGCGGCTCTTGCACGCGGGGGAGAGCCCCGAGGAGCAGACGACGCGGCTGATGGAGGAGCGCCTGGGCTTCCAGCCCTTCCACCTGGTGCGCGGCTGGGAGTACGGCGGCGGGCAGGTGCTGCGCGAGGAGGTGAAGCTCTTCGACCGGCACGTCCAGACGACGGTGACGCCGGTGACGGACGCGCGCAACACGCTGCGCGGCGTGTGCGTGGTGCTGCGCGACATCACCGAGCAGAAGCGGCTGGAGGAGCGCAAGGACGAGTTCGTCTCCATGGTGAGCCACGAGCTGCGCACGCCGCTGACGTCCATCTCCGGCGCGCTGGACCTGGTGCTCAACTTCATGGCCGGGGACATCAACGACCGGCAGCGCCGCTACCTGTCGCTGGCGCGGGACTCCACCGAGAAGCTCAACGCCATCGTGGATGACCTGCTGGACCTGTCGAAGTTCGCCAAGGGCCGGCTGCGGATGAACTTCGAGGTGTCGTACCTCGACGAGCTCGTCCAGCGCGTGGTGGAGAAGTATGGCCCGGCCTTCGGCGAGAAGCGGGTGGTGGTGACGCCCGTGCTGCCGCGCCACCCGCTGCGCGTCCTGGTGGACCCGAACCGCCTGGACCAGGTGCTCAACAACCTGCTCAACAACGCGGTGAAGTTCACCCCGGAGGGCGGCGAGGTGCGGGTGGAGGTCCACGCCACCTCCAGCCTGCCGGGCTACGTGGTGGTGTCCTGCTGGAACAGCGGAGACCCCATCGCCGAGGAGAGCCTGGAGCGCATCTTCGACCGCTTCGAGCAGGCGCGCACCAAGGCGAACCGCACCGTGCGAGGCACCGGGCTGGGCCTGGCCATCTGCCGCAACATCGTGGAGGCCCACGGCGGACGCATCTGGTGTGAGCCGTGTCCGGACGGCGTGCGCTTCATGGTGGTGTTGCCCACCGAGCCGCCGCCGGAGCTGCGCCGGGGAGACGACGTGGCGGACGCCATCCAGCTCCCGCGCCGGCAGGAGAGCCGGGGCCGGGTGCTCATCATCGACGGTGAGCCCGAGGTGGCCTTCATCGCCAAGGCGCTGATGGCCGGGCGTGGCTACGACGTGCGGCTGGCCTTCAACGCGGAGGACGGCCTGTCCGCCGCGCGGAGGTATGACCCCGACACGGTAATGGTGTCCGTGCGTCTGCCCGACGTGGACGGGCTGCGGCTGGCGGAGATCCTCCGGCATGACCCGGAGACGCGCCGCGCGCCGCTGCTGGTGTCATCCGCCTTCGACGAGCGTCAGCGCGCCTTCCGCGCGGGCGCGGATGCCTTCCTGGTGCGCCCGCTGGCGTCGGACAAGCTGCTGGCCACGGTGGACTCGCTGGTGCGCGGCCGTCAGGGCCCGGCGCACGGCCGCGTGCTGGTGGTGGACGACGACGCGAAGATCGCCGCCATCTGCCGCGAGGTGCTGGAGAACATCGGCTTCGACGTGGCGCTGGCGGGCTCCATCGAGGAGGGACGCCGCTCCCTGCGCGAGCGCCGGCCGGACGTCGTGCTGCTGGACGTGACGCTGCCGGACGGCGACGGCTTCGTCTTCCTGGAGGAGATCAAGGCGGAGAGCGCCGGCGGCCACATCTCCGTCATCTTCATCTCCGCCCGCGCGGAGACGTCCTCCAAGGTGCGCGCGCTCAAGCTGGGCGGTGACGACTACCTCACCAAGCCCTTCGACGCGCTGGAGCTGGGGGCGCGCGTGGAGAGCGTGATGCGGCGCAAGGAGCAGGAGCTGTCGGCCTCGCCCACCACGCAGCTGCCGGGCTCCACCGCCATCGAGCGCGAGGTGCAGCGGCGCCTGTCCGCGCGCCGGCCCTTCGCCTTCTGCTACCTGGACCTGGACAACCTCAAGGCCTACAACGACTACTACGGCTTCGCGAAGGCGGACGGCGTGGTGCGCCAGACGGGTGACCTGATGCGTGAGGTGTTCGCGCAGGACGGCGCGCCCGGTGACTTCCTGGGCCACGTGGCGGGTGACGACTTCGTGTTCATCACCTCGCCGGAGTCAGTGGACCGCATCTGCCAGAAGGCCATCGAGACGTTCGACCGCATCATCCCGCTCTATTACGACCGGCAGGACCGGGAGCGCGGCCACATCGAGGCGGAGGACCGCTACGGGGAGAAGCGGCAGTTCCCCATCATGAGCGTGTCCGTGGTGGCGGTGATGACGGACGGCACCCAGGACCACGCGGAGCTGGCGCGCCGCGCCGCGGACATGAAGAAGCGCGCCAAGGCGATTGCGGGCTCCGTCTTCCTGCGCAGTGACCAGGAGCGGGTGGTACGCTCCGTGGCCGGATGAGGCTCTACCAGCAACTCGTCCTGTTCATGCTCGCCGCGACGGTGCTTCCCCTGGCCGCGGTTGGCTTCCTGTTGCTTTCGCGCGCCGAGGCCGAGCTGGCCGCTCGCATCGACGCGGAGCAGCGCGCGCAGGCGGTCGCCACCGCTGAGTCCGTGGGCGCCACCCTGATGGAGGTGGTGGACGCGCTGGCCCGCTCGGCGGAGCTCATCGACTGGCAGGCCGCGAGCGACGCGGAGACGCAGGGCGCGCTGCGGCTGCTGTACGGCCAGTCTCCCGCGGTGAGCGCGGTACTGAAGCTGGACGCGGAGGGCCGGCCGCTGGGCGCGCCCGTCTTCCGCGCGCGGCCCATCGACGGCCATCCGGCCTTCTCCCCGGAGTCCGTGGACCGGCTGGTGCGCTCCATCCCCGTGCAGGCGCTGCGCGGCGGCGGCAAGGGCCAGGCGGCGCTGGGCAGCGCGTACGTGCACTCGGACGAGGGGCGCTCGGCGGTGGCCGTGGCGGTGAAGCTGGCGGAAGGCGAGGGCGCGCCCTTCGCCGTCGCGGAGGTCGTGCTCCACCCGCTGGAGGCGGTGCTGCGCAGGCGCCTGGGCGAGGGGCTGGGGCGCATCGACCTGGTGGACGAGGAGCGGCGCGTGCTCGCCAGCACCGCGCCGGAGCGGCGGGGGCAGGCGCTGGCGCCGGAGTTGAGCGCGCACCTGTTGGCCCCGGCGGCGGCGCTGACGGAGCGGGTGCGCAGCTTCCGCGTGGAGTCACCGGCCCGGCGCGTCAGCGTGGCGCGCGTGCCCCATGGCATGCGCTTCGACGTGCTGGTGGAAGTGGAGGAGTCCACCGCGCTGGCGCCCGTGCACGACATGCGGCGCACGGTGCTGCTGTCCATCGGCGCCACCTTCCTGGTGCTGCTCGGGCTGGGCGCCCTCTTCACGCGCCGCCTCAACGTGCGGCTGGCGGAGGTGGTGCGTGGCGCGGAGGCCTACGGGCGCGGCGAGCTGGACACGCGCTTGAAGGTCTCCGGCCAGGATGAGCTGAGCGAGCTGGCCACGACCTTCAACCGCATGGGCGAGGAGCTGGAGGCGGCGCGCGCCCGGATGCTGAGCTGGAACGACGACTTGCGCGTCCGCGTGGAAGAGGCCACCGCGGAGCTGAGGGCGGCCCAGGCGCAGCTGGTGGAGGCGCAGAAGCTGGCCGCGGTGGGGCAGCTCGGCGCGGGCGTGGCGCACGAAATCAACAACCCGCTGGCGGGCATCCTCGGCAACGTGCAGTTGCTGATGCTGGACCGTGGCGCCGCCGACCCGGATTTGGAGTCGCTGCGGAAAATCGAGCAGAGCGCCAAGCGCTGCAAGGAAATCACCCAGAACCTGCTGCGCTTCTCCCAGCAGCGCGAGCGCGCGGAGCTGCGGCCGGTGGACCTCAACGCCGTGGTGCGTGACGCGCTCAGCCTCACCGAGCATCAGCTCCGCGGCGACGGCGTGGCGCTCACCAGCGTGCTGGGTGAAGGGCTCGCGCGAGTGCGTGGCGACCCGGGGCACCTGTCGCAGGTGGTGCTCGCGCTGGTGTCCAACGCGCGCACCGCGATGCTGAAGTCACCCCAGAAGCGGCTCACGCTGCGCACGGGCGAGGCCAACGGCTTCGGCTTCCTGGAGGTGGAGGACACGGGGAAGGGGATTGCCCCCCACCTCCGCCCCCGCATCTTCGAGCCCTTCTTCACGACGAAGGACGTATGGTCCAACGTGGGGCTGGGGCTCAGCGTGGCCTGGCGTGTGGTGACGGAAGCGGGCGGGAGCATCGAAGTCCGCTCGGAAGTCGAGCAGGGCAGTTGCTTCACCGTGAAGCTGCCGAAGGCGTGAGCCCCCTTGGGGGGCCTGTGATAGCTAACGAGGCTGCCCATGGCTGATTCCCGCCCATCGCGCCGTCAGGTGCCCTTCTTCATTGGCCTCGCGCTGATTCTCGCGGCGTTGCCAGTGGGGTGGTTCGTCTTCCTGCGCCCGCCACCTCCTCCGCCGCCGCCTCCCGCCGCGCCGCCCGTCGTCGAGGCGCCGGTGGCGCAGAAGCCGCTGGTGCTGGAGCTGACGCAGGTGTCCGGCAAGGTGGAGGTGCAGCACACGGACGGCTCGTGGCGCGAGGCCACTGCGGGCATGGCGTTGCGACGCGACGAGCGCGTGCGCACCGATGACGGCTCGTACGCCATGCTGATTGGCGGCGAGTCCGTGGAAGTGCACATGGACCCGGGCACGGAGATCTCCGTGGACGAGCTGACCGAGTCGCTGTCGCGCATCCTGCTCTCGCGCGGCATGGCCACCGCCGTCGTGCGGCCAGGGCAGCGCCACACCTTCGAGGTGAAGGCGGCGAACTCGGACGCCAAGGCCACGTTGCAGCAGGCCGGTGCCTTCACCATGAGCAACAACGGCGAGGGCACCGTGGCGGTGGGCACGCGCGAAGGCGAGGTGACGCTGCTCGGCCAGGGCAAGGTCGTCATCGTCCGCGCGGGACAGCAGGCCGTCGTCCGCCCGGGACAGGCGCCGTCGGAGCCTTCCCCCATCCCCACCAGCCTCCTGCTCAAGGTGGACTGGCCCACCGGGCGCACCCGCCGCGAGCGAGAGCTCGTCGTGCGCGGGCAGACGTCTCCGGGCAGCCGCGTGGAGGTGGATGGCGTCAGCGTCAAGTCCGATGCGGAGGGAAACTTCCAGCGAAAGGTGGTTCTTCGCGAGGGCCGCAACACGGTGGACGTCCAGGCCTATGGCGTGGGGCGGCTGCGACAGAAGGACAGCAAGGACGTCGTCGTGGACACCACGCCGCCGCCGCTCAAGACGGATACCGAGAACATCTGGAATCAGGCGCGCGACGATTGACGCGGCAACCGTGGGTGCGAGCGGGTGTTCGCCTTGACCCATTGCGAGGAGGCTCCCTACACTCCCGGGAGGAGTCATTCCTGTTCAAGGGCAATCCCGGGCGAAAGCCCAGGTGCGCAAAGCCGCGGGGCCTGAAGTCCGGCCGGCCGTGACCGCCGTGGGAAGTCAGCACCGGACAGGTTCCGGGCCCACTGCGCCTTGGGCGGGCATGGGTCTTCATTTCGGAACCCCCGGGAGGTCCTCTCCGATGCTGCGGACACTGGCCCTGAGTTGCTGCCTGTTTTCCCCGCTCGCCTTCGCCTCCACACCGGAGCTCCGCACCCTGACAGGCACCCTGCACGTGGTGGCCGGCGGCCCGGGTGACCAGACGGACCCGCACGTCAGCGGACCGCGGGTGGCGTATACGAATGAGTCTCGCGGCACGAGCGAGATTCGCTACCACGACCTGCGGACCTCCGTGGACGCGGCCATCCCCAACGGCGGCGCGTTCGACTTCGTGTCGGACATCTCGGACGGCACCATCGTCTTCACGCGCGTGAGCACCTCCAGCGCCATCTACACGTTCGACGTGGACGTGGACGCGGCGCCTCGGGAGCTGGCGCCGGAGGCGGGCAGCAGCCGGCGCTCCGCGGTGATTGGTGGCCGCACGGTGGCGTGGCAGGACTTCGGCTACACCGGCGTGACGTCGCAGCCGGAGATCGCCGTGTATGATTTGGACCAGGGCACGCTCACCCGGCTCACGGATGACACGTTCCAGGACCGCACGCCCGCGGTGTCGCCGGATGGCGCGACCGTGGTCTGGGCCAAGTGCGACGAGCAGGGCCAGCGTTGCGACATCTGGCAGGCGCGGCGGAGCGCCAACGGCTTCAGCTCGCAGGCGCTGACGGGCAGCGAGGGCGAGGAGTCGCAGCCGGACACCAACGGGGACATCGCCGTCTACGCCAGCACGCGGACCCTGGATGGCGTGACGGACCGGGACATCTACTGGAAGCCCCTGAACGGCGGTACGGAGCAGCGGCTGGCGCTGCCGGGTTTGGACGCGAACCCCAGCATCAGCGGTTCGCTGGTGGCCTTCGAGCGCAGGGACCCGGCGAAGAACGACTTCGACATCGTGCTCTACGACTTGAGCACCGAGACGCTCTACGCCATCACCGAGACGCCGCAGAACGAGAGCCTCACCGACTTGAGCGTGGACGCGGACGGCACGGTGCGCGTGGTGTGGACCGTCTCGGAGAACGGCGACTTCAACGTCCACGCCTTCACCTTCAAGCTGGATGACGAGCCCGGCTGCAAGCTGGCGGCGGTGGACACGCCGTCCCCCGAGGCGGTCTGCGCGCGGCCCGGCACCTGGCCGCTGCTCGCGGCGCTGGAGGTCGCGCGCACCAGTGGCCAGCCCAACGGCGTGGCGCTCGGGTTCGCGGGCACGGGGGAGGGCGTGCTGTGCGTGGACAACGGCTACAACGGCGAGGACTCCACCGCGGGCTGGGTGTGGATCAACGGCCGCGAGCTGGTGGACCCGTCCCGCTTCAAGCAGGGCGTCTCGCTGGTGGCCACGCGCGCCCCGCTGGATGGCCACAACTCGCTGGCGGCGCTCATCTCCGGCAGGCCTGGCAGTGCCTTCCGGCTTCGCGTGTACGGGCCCCCCACCGATTGTCAGCCCGTGGCGGACACCTCCACGGGAGCCCGCGTCATTCCGGGTCGTGCGTTGAAGCCGGTGTCAGCTTCGTCCTCGGCGGTGTCGCCGGTGACCTTCGTGCCCGAGGGGCCGGTGCGTGACGCAGGGGTTCGAGGCTGTAGCACCGGCGGTGGGCCGCTGACGCTTTCCGGGGTGATCCTGTTGCTGGCGTGTTGGCTGCGTCCGAGCGCGCGGATGCGGAAGGGGCTTCGGCACAGCCACCGCGCCCTGTAGACTGTCGCGGCCCTGAACCGGTTTCTCCTCTTCGGATTGTTGCTGCTGTGTGCCCCGGCCTGGGCGGACACGCTCGAGATACTCGGGCCGTCGTCCGCCGTGGCGCCGGATGGATTCCCCGTGGCGCTCGTGCGCAAGGATTCGGCGGGCCGTCCGGTTCCGATGGGGCAGCCCACCGTGCGAGCCGATGGCGCGGAGCTGCGCGAGGACACCGCGCAGCCGCCGCTGCGCACGTTCGTGGTGGTGCCGCGTCCGGGCGCGCGTGACGTCGTGGTCCGCGCGAGCGTGGACGGGCTGGCGGCGCAAGCGCGCTACGTGCTGGGGCCGCCGGCCGCCGAGGTGCGGCTGGCGCTGGAGCCTCCCGCGCCCGTGAAGGGCAAGGACACGGAAGCGCGGCTCACCGTCCAGTGGGTCCGGCCGGATGGCACCGCGGATGACAGCGGCGCGCCGCCCGTGGTGCGTGTCAGCGTGGGGCGTGTGGAAGGACTGGAGCGGACGGGGCCGGGCACATATCGCGCGCGCTACGTCCTGCCGGACACGCGTTACCCCGAAGTGGCCATCCTGGCGGCCTTCTCCGCGTGGCCCAGTCCGCAGTCGGTGCATGGGGCCTACGGGCGCGTGCTCGTCCCGCTGGCCGCGTCCGTGACGCTGCCGGGGACGACGGAGCCCGACGCCGAGATTGCCATCGACATCGCGGGCCAGACGTTTGGTCCGGTGGCGGCCGGGCATGACGGCCGCTTCCGAGTCCCCATCATCGTCCCGCCCGGACATCGCATCGGGCAGGGGCGGGTGGTGGACAAGGCGGGCAACGTGCGGCGGATGCCCATCGACCTGCGGCTGCCGCCCACCGACGGCCTGGCCTGTGTGCTTCAGCCGCAGCGGCTCCCCGCGGACGGCGTGTCCCAGGCCCGGCTCGTCTGCGCGACGAGTGATGCCATGGGCCAGCCCGTGGACGATGCGCGCGTCACGACGCAGGTCCGCCACGGCACCTTGCGCGGCCCCACGCGCGCGCCGGGCGGACTGCTGGAGTGGCGCTACACCGCGCCGCGGAAGCTGGTGAGCGACGAGCGCATCGAAGTCGCGTGGCCTCAGCGAGGGGCCGGCTCGCGCGAGTCCCCGGCGCTGGAGCTGGTGCAAGGGCCCGTCGCGACGACCCGCCTCGAGGTGGATGAAGCGCTGGTGCACCACGGGGCTCGGACGCGTGTGGAGGTGACGGCGCGGGACGCCTTCGACCGGCCCCGGCCGGGTGCGGTGGTGGAGCTGAGCGCGCCGGTGGGGACCTTCGCTCCGGCGGAGGAGCCGCGGCCGGGGACCTTCGTCAGCACCTGGGCTCCGCCAGCCACGGGTGAAGCGACGGACATGGACCTGCGTGCTCGCGCGTGGGGGCCTTCGGGCAATGAGCCGGCGCGCATCACCGTGTGGCGGGCCGAGGGCGAGCTGTACGCGGGCGTGTCCGACCTGGCGGGTCTGCCGGTGCCGGGACAGCCGCTGCGGGTGGAGGGGCGCGAGGTGCTGACGGGCACGGACGGCACGGTGCGCCTGGGGCCCGTGCGCGCGGGGACGCTGGAGATTTCGCACGGCGTGTGGACGGGCCTGACGCGGACGGTGCATGTGTTGGGCGCGGATGGGCCTGTGTTTCCGGTGGAGCGCCCGCTGGTGCCGTCCGCCGCGTCCCACCGCGTGCGACTGGCACCTGAGATTCCGGTGAACGTGCGGCTCAAGGTGAGCGGGACGCGGGTGACGTACTGGGTGGAGGACGCGAACGGACAGGTGCTGACCGGGCGCGACGTGTTCGTCTCGCTGTCGGGTGGTGAGCGAGCCGAAGAGCGGGTGGAAGCAGGGCGCACGTCCTTCACCGTGCGCGCGCCCGAGCCGGTGAGTGTCTCCGTCGCGGATGTCGCCACGGGCGTCACGGCGTTGGCCGAGGTGCGCCCGTGATGCGCAGGTGGGCCCGCCTGTTCGCCGCCGCGCTGCTGGTGCCGTTGAGCACCTGGGCGCAGGCGCTGTCGCAGGACACGCCGTCGCAGGCCTCCACCCTCGCGGGCCGGGTGTGTCAGGACGTCGACGGCGATGGGCTGTGCGGCGCGGATGAGCCGGGGCTGCCCGACGTGCGGTTGGTGCTCACCACCGGCCGCGATGTCCGCACGGACGCGCGGGGCCGCTTTCACATCACCGGCGTCGATGCCCGCGTGCCGGACGCGGCGGGCGGGCTGCACCTGCGGCCGGGGCGTCAGCGATTGAAGGTGGATACGCGCTCGTTGCCTGTCTCAAGCCGGGTGAGCCCGGAGGCGGCGACGGTCGAGGTCCCCTGGGGCGCTGTCGTCCTCCAGGACTTCGCCGTGCGCAGCGTCGCCGTGGAGGCCGCGCCCGTGCGGCGCTCCTTCACCAATGCGCCGCCCGTGGCGGAGGTCACGCCTGGGCAGGGCGCCGTGCGCTTCCGTGTCGCGGGACAGGCCTCCGCGGGCGACGCCGTCACCGTGTCGGGTGTGGCCGCCCAGGTGGACGCGAAGGGGGCATGGCAGGCGTTGGTGCCGCTCGTCGCGGGAGAGAACCCGCTGTCCATCACCGCCACGGGGGCCCAGGGCACGGTGCGCCTGTACCGCCAGCGCGTGGACGTGGTGCCGCGTGACGGCGGCTGGCTGGTGGCTCCCAGGCCGGTGGTGCCCCTCGCCACGCTCCAGTTGCCCGCGGGCCGTGACGTTCCGGCGGCCAGTGGCGCCTCCCGCGTGCGGGTCGAGGCGCCCATGGGCACGCGCGTCCGCACCCCCGAGGGCGAAGTGGTGGTGGGGCCCGAAGGCCGAGTGGATGTCCTGGTGGTGTTGTCGCCGGGGCGCAACCTGGTGCCTGTGCGGCTGTCGCTGCCGGATGTCCCGCCTCGCGACGAGACGCTGGAGATCGCCGCCGCGGTGCGCCCCTTCGCCGTGGGCCTGCTGGACCTGGAGGCCACGTATGCGCCGCGAAATGGCGACGTGCAGTTGCGGGGGCGTGGCTCTGCTCACGCCGAGCTACGGCTGGGCGCGGTGGACCTGGTGGGCGAACTGGACCTGCGAGACACGGATGGCCGCACGTTGAACGGAGCCAGCCTTCCGGACTGGCTCCGCCCGCGCATGCCGGAGCGCTTCGACCGCGCCGCCGACCCGGACCTGGCGCCCGCGGAGTGGGGCGATGACTCGGTGTCGCTGACGCCCAATGCCGCGGAGGCACGCCTTCGGTTCGAGGCGCGTCACGCGGAGCACGGCCGCGCGGGCCTGGGCACCTACCGCGCGCAGCTTCACGACCGTGAAGTGGGCCGCTATCACCGTCCGCTCTTCGGCCCCTACGCGGAGGTCCATGCCGGCGAGGAGAAGGCGCGCGTGGGCGTGAAGGCGTTTGGCGGGAGCCTGACGGATCCGGTGCGGCAGGTGTCCGCGGTGCCCGCGCACGAGGAGCTGCGCGCCACGGGCGGCAGCCTGTACTACCTGGGCGCGGCGTCGGTGGCCGAGGGCTCGGAGCTGGTGCGCGTGGAGCTGCGGGACGGCGTCACCGGCCTTCCGCTCGGCGAGCGGCACCTCATTCGCGGCATCGACTACGACATCGACTACTTCGCCGGACGCATCCTCCTGGCGCGTCCGCTCTCCTTCCTCGCGGGCGAGGCCTGGCTGCGGACCAGCGCGCCCACGGAGTCACCGGAGCCGGTGCTGGTGGTGGACTACGCCGCGCTGCGCATCGCGGACGCGGGCGACACGGCGGGCGGTGAGGTGTGGGGCGAGTGGCGCGGCTCGCGGCTGGGACTGGGCGCGGTGCGCGAGGGCCGGGAGGGACGGCCGTACACGCTCTACACGGGGCGCGCGAGCACGGCGCTCGGTGGTTACCGCATGGCGGCGGAGGTGGCGTCCAGCCGTGGCACCGCCGTGGAGGCTTCGTTCTTCGGCGTCTCGGATGACGGTGGCCTCAGCTTCATCCGTCCCCGGCGGGACCTGGGCACTGGCGCGGAGGCCGTGAGTCTCCAGCTCTCAGGTCCGGGGCTTCGTGGTGAGGGCTCGGTGGACGCGGCGTTCCGCCTGCGCGGGCGGGGCTTCTCCGATGGCGCGCACACCGACGCGGCGCGCTTCCGGCAGTCGTCACTCCGTGTGAGCCAGCCGCTGGGCCGGCTCCGGTTGACGTTGCTGGCGGACGAGCGGCGCTCGGCCGACCCGCGGGAGCCCTTCGTGGACAGCCCGTTCTCCGCGCGCGTCCTGGCCGCGGGCGTGGGTTGGGAGGAGCCACGGTGGGGCGTGCGCGCGGAGGTCCGCGACTCGCGGTTGAACGCGGCGCAGGTGGCGGGCGTGGGGCCCTCGCTCTTCGGTGGCCGCACCTCCGCGGGTGTGGCGGGCTCGCTGCGGGTGTTCGAGCGGCTGCAGCTCCGCGCCGCGCATCGGCAGGCCCTGGCCCTGCATGGCGAAGGGCCTGGACGCTTCGATGACACCTTCACGTCCGCGGGCGTGGACGTCGAGGTGGACCGGACCACGCGCGCTGGCGTGTTCGGAGGCTGGGGGCCGGAGCTGGGCCCCCGGGCGTGGGCGAACGTCGAGTCCCGGCGGGGCCAGGACGTGTTCTATGGCGGATACTCCGTCGACGTGGACGGCCCTGACTTCGGCGCGGGGCGGACGCTGACAGGGGCGCGCACCGAGCTGCCGGAGAGTGGCACCGCGCTCTTCGTGGAGGACGTGGGCTCACACGACGCGACGGCCGTGCGGCTGGCTCGCGCCGTGGGCTTCCAGCAGCAGGTGACGGGCGGCTTCAGCGTGGGCGCGCGCTACGAGCGCGGCGTGCGCAGCCTGCTGGACGTGGACAGCCCGCTGGAGCGCGAGGCGGGCGGTGTCTTCGGGCAGCTCGTCCTGGCCCGCCTGCGGCTGGACGGGCGGGTGGAGCTTCGCCGGGAGGAGGGCACGCCGGAGCGGGGCGCGGCCACCGCGGTGGACCGGCTGCAGGCGGTGGTGGCGTTGGCCGCGCAGGCGCAGTTGCTGGAGGACGTGACGGCCTCCGGGCGGGTGGACTTCGCGCGCACCGTCAACGCGGAGGTGCTGGAGACGCGGCTGGTGGAAGGCTACGCCGCGGTGGCGTGGCGGCCGGGGCCCTGGCTGGTGGTGGCGCGCTACGGCATCACCCGGGAGCTGCTGCCCGGCGTCCGGTCCGCCTTTGGTGACCGGGCCCTGCAGACGCTCTCCCTCTTGCCCGCGGTGCGCCTGGGTGACCGGCTCTCCGTGGCGGCGGGCCTGCATGCGGGGCACACCCGGGCGGAGGACTCAGGGCGTTGGGTGTGGACAGGCACCCTCCGTCCCGCGGTGCGAATCGTGGGTGGGCTGGAGCTGGGCGCCGAGCTGGCACGGCGAACGGCGTCTCCGGAGGGCGAGCGGCTGACCGCGGTCCGTGCGGAAGTCGCCTATCGGGTCGATGAACGGCTGCGCCTGGCCACCGGGTACACACTCCTGGGCTTCAGTGGCTTGGGTTTGTCCCCCGACTCAGCGGACAATCAGGACCGGCTCTACCTGCGAGCCGAAGTGGCCTACTAGGAGCAAGCCGTGCGTTCCCTCGTCATCTTCAGCCTCTGCCTGGGTGTGGCCACCGCGGCACGCGCCGAGTGGGACGTGACAGAGGTGCCGGGCATCGCCCGCACGGTGGATGTCTTCGCGCCGGGCGTGTACGCGGTGAGCACCTCGACGCAGGCGGAGCTGTACGAGGACGGCATCCAGTCCGTCGTCTTCCTGCACAGCGACGTCTTCGGCACCTTCCTGTCTCCGGCGGGCTGCTTCGCCGCCGTCGTGCGCCCCGGTGACATCATCAGTCACCAGAACTGCCGTGCGGCCGGCAACATCATCCCCCCGGACCCGGTGAACACCGTGGTGGGCATCCGGCGGGTGAAGCACACCTTGTCCGGTGCGGGCTATGCCTCGGTGGCCCTCTCCGACGGTGGGCTCGCCCTGCTGACGGCGTCAGCGGGCCTCGAGGGGCCCACGCCCTGGACGCTGCTGAGCGTCGACGCGGGCCTCCTGTCCTCCACGGACGTGCTGGGCGTGACGGAGACGTCGGATGGCGTGCCCCACGCCCTCTTCAGTGTCACCGGTGTCTCCCGGACGGAGCTCCTCTGGTACACGGGGGACAGGCGTCAGGCGGAGCTGGTCGTTCCGCCGCTCTTGACCAGTCAGTCCCCGCGCACGGTGGACCTCTTCGGCGGAAGCGGCCCACATCCCATCGCGCTGTTCGGCAATTCAGACGGTCTGTTCCGGGGACCGCTGGACCCGGCCGGGACGACCTTCTCCACCGTGCTGTTGCCCGACAGCATGCCCGTCAGCATCACCTCGGTGGACGTGAACACGGGCAATGGCAGCGTCCATGGCGAGGGCTTCGGCCTCGCGGTGGGCGTGGGGACCAACGGGGAGCCGGTGGTGCTGGGCGCCGTGCCCGCCAGCAGCGCGGACAACGCGGGGACGCAGTGGCGGTTCCACCCGGCCTTCGAGGGCTCGGCGCTTCCAGGCGCTTCCCAGGCGACGCCGCTGGAGGTGTCGTGCGTCGGCTCTTCGTTCTGCCTGTTCATCCTGGACCAGCCGGGCTTCAACGTCGTGACGTACGTCAACGCCCACGCGCCCGTGCTGGACGTGGGGCCAGCGCCCATCGTGGTGAATGAGACAGGGACGGCGACGGCCCGGTTCACCGCCACCGACGCCGACTTCGACGCGGTGCGGGTGTCGGTGGATACCGCGTCAGCGCCAGGCGCGGACCTGATTGGCGTCAACATCGTCGAGCGTCCTGACCAGCTCGACGTGACGCTCGTCCCGCAGCGGCCCGTCTGCAAGGACGAAGAGGGACTCCTGCACGTCTACGCCTCGGACGGGCTCGCGTCCCACGACGTGCATTCCACCGTGGCCTTCCGGGTGGTGAACACCCTGGGGCCCGCGCGGCCCACGGTGTCGCCCCTGCGAGCGTCGACGACCGCGTCGGGCGCGTCGCGGGTGTTCACCGCGCAGCCGGCGACGGAGGCGTGTCCGGCGGTGCGCTATGTCTGGGCTCCCGTCTCCGGCCAGTCGGGCGCACCGCCGCTCTCCACGGATAGCGGCGCCCAGGTCCAGGCGACCTTCACGCCGCCAGACGTGCTGTGCGAGGCGTCGGGGGCCAGCTACACCTACGAGGTCCGTGGCGTGGACGAAGGCGGCGTGACGTCCAGCGCCATGGCCATCTTCACCGTGGACGTCGCGCCATGGGGCCGGCCGCTGGTGCCCTTCGCTCCGGGCTGGGAGCGGACGCTCACGTCGGGCCCAGGCGCCAGCGTGGACGTAGCCCCGGATGCGCTGCACACCTGCGTGGGGACGCCCGGCTTGCCGGCCGTGGCCACGGAGTGGCGCCTGAGCGCTTCCGGTTCGGGCATCCCCGAAGGTGTCACCGTGAGGACCGCGGATGACGCGGCCGTCACGCTGGACGCGCCGGTGTCGAGCGAGCGCCTGCGCGTCGAGGCCGCGGAGTGCGCGCACGGGACGCTGTCCCTCACCGCCAGGAATCGGATTCCCGTCACCGGCGGTGGCACGCAAGACAGCGCTGACGCCGAGCTCCGCGTCCGGGTGGAGCCCTCCCTGGAGGACGTGGCCACGGGCAGCCTGGAGCTGGGCGTGGTGCCGTCGGGCGACGGGCACGTGGACATCTCCCTGGACACGTCGCTGAACTGCGTGGACGCGCGCACGCTGAAGGCGCGGATGTTCCTGGAGACGCTGAGCGGTGAGGCCCTGGACTCGGCGGTGGTGCCGGTGCCCGGGACGTGGCGCCCCACGCTCCCGCGCTCCTGCACCGTCGAGGCCTACCGCGTGCGCGGTGAGCTCTTCGACGACGGTGAGGGGCCGGTGCGCGAGGGCGGCCGTGCCCAGGCGGAGGTGCCCAATCAGCCCCTGCCGGCGCGGCTGGGAGCGCTCGAGGCCGGGGCGCTGGTGGCACGCTGCGGCGAAGGCGCGAGCGCCACGCTGACGCAGACGATTCCGGCCGATGCCTGCGGCGACGTGGCCATCTCCTGGTCACAGGTGGCGGGGCCCGCGCTGTCGGAGGTCTCCCTGGCGGGCCCGCGCGTCACGGTGAGCACGCAGGAGACAGGGCTGGAGGCGCTGGTGGGCCAGGCCATCACCCTGCGCGTCCTGGCTGACGCGGGCGGGAGCAACACGGCGACCACGGACTACGTGCTGCCGATTACCTCCGAGCGGTTCGTGGACGTGCGTCACACGATGGAGTCCCCCACGGCGTCGGAGAAGGGGCTGGTGGGCGTGGTGGTGGAGCTGCGCAACACCTCCGAGTGCGAGGTCGGCGGCCTCCGCTACCTGGAGCAGGTGGACGGGCTGGAGTGGGTGCCCGGCAGCGTGAAGCTGGACGGCGTCGCGGTGGAGGCGCAGGCGGTGGACGGTGGCTTCCGGGTGGAGGACCTCCGGCTGCTCGCGCAGGGCACGCGGACGCTGACGTACGTGGGCCGCTCGCCGCTGCTGTCCACGCCGCGGCTGGGCGGGCAGATGACCCTCAACGGCGTGCCCGTTTCGGGAGATGCCGCGGCGCCGCCTCCGACGTCGGGATGCGGCTGCTCGGGCGGTGGCTCGGGGGCGGCCGTCTTCGGGCTGGCGGCGCTGGCACGGGTGCTGCGCCGCCGGAAGTAGGGCGGCGGCTACAGCCCGAAGGTGATGCGGTGACGGCGGCTCGGCGTGTCGGGCCGCTCCTCCAGCACCCCCAGGAGCTCCAGGCCCCGCAGCGTGGCCAGCGTCTGCCGCTCCGGCAGATCCGTGAGGGCGAGCAGGTCCTCCACCGTCTTGCTTCCGTCCGCATACGCCAGCACCAGGGCCTGGGCCCCTTCGAGCTTCAGCTCGTGCAGGCCGTAGGGCGCATCGGCGGTGGGGAACAGCCGGCGCGAGCGCGGCAGGTGCTGACGCAGCGTCACCAGCGTCTCCGTCTTCGCCACGCCCTCCAGCACCAAATCCCCGGGGAAGACGGACAGCTTCACCAGGTCCGTGCGGCGAGGGCGCATGGCGCTGAAGCCGTAGCCGCCTTCCTTCCACGTGAAGGTGGACCAGATGATTTCCTTCACCTGCTCCACCAGCAGTTGCTTTCGCTGGGCCGCGTCCATCAGGCCCAGGCGCAGCATGGCCTCGCCGGTGCGCAGGCCGTGCTCCTTCGCGTAGGCGGTGACCTCGGCGAGCCGGGCCTCGGGCAGCACGCCCTGGCGGAGGCAGAAGCGGCCGAAGCGCTCAGCGGCGAGGTTGGACGCGGCGTACACGACGCGGCCGGACTCGAAGTAGACGACCTTGAGCACCTGGCCCTGTTGAAGCTTCAGCTCGCCGTGGTGGCGGGCCTCGTAATAGGCGTTGAGCAGCCGCGCGACGGTGGTGTCCCCCAGCACGCCGCCCAGGGACCATTCGGGCAGCGCGCGCCTGGGCGGCGGCGTCGAGGGCGTGGCGGTCTCACTCCACACCTGCTGGCGCCGGCCGAAGGGCAGGGGCAGGGCGTGCTCCGCGTCCGCGGGCTCTGGCAAAGGGTCCGTACTGGGGACGACCTGCAGGGGCTCGGCGGTGTCGCCGGACTCGGGGGGGAGCTCTTCCAGCACGATGAGGTCCTCGGCATCGAGCAGCTCGTCCAGCAGCACGCTCTCCGCGATGGGCGGGGGAGCGCGGGGTTGAGGTGCAACGCCACCGGCCTGCTCCAGGGCCTCCATGACGGTGATGAGCTCGAACGGCTTCTCGAAGAAGGTCCGGGCGCCGTGGACCTGCACGGCCTCCTGGGCGAAGCGGTCCCCTTTGTACACCCCGCTGACGGCGATGGCGGGGATGCCATGGGCCCGCAGCGCGCCCAGCACCTCGCTGCCCCGGATGTCCGGGAGCAGCAGGTCCACCAGGGCCGCGTCCCAGGGCTGTCCGGGGCCGAGCGCCTCCAGCGCGGCCTCGCCGGTGGCCGCGGCCGTCGCGTCATGTCCCCGGCTTTGCGCCAGGGCGACGATGAGGGAGGCCAGCTCGTGATTGTCTTCGACGATGAGCAGTCGCGCCATGGGCGCGCAGACCATAGCATCCGCGCCATGGACGTTCAGGGCTTCCACCACGTGGCCATCCAGGCGCGGGACATCGAGCGCGTCACCGGCTTCTACAGAGACCTGCTGGGCTTTCCGGAGTTGACCCGTCATCTCCGTCCGGACGGCTCCCTGCGGAGCATCTGGGTGGGCGTCCCCGGGGGAGGCTTCCTGGCCATCGAGGCGGCGGGCGGCGAGCCCGTCTCCACGCCGTTCCGCCACGAGGCGCCGGGCCTCCTGCTGCTGGCGTTCCGGATTCCGAAGGTCGCCCGGGCGGGGGTGGTGGACACCTTCGCCCGCGCGGGCGTGCCGCTGGAGCACGAGACGCGGTGGTCGGTGTACGTCCGGGACCCCGAGGGCAACCGCGTGGCGCTCAGCCATCACCCGGAGGATTAAACGCACCGTCCCACGGGTGCGGGTGTGCTTGCGGAGCGGGACGGGGCACGGCTACAAGCGGCCCCATGCGCCTGGGTGAACAGCTCCTGAAGGATGGTCTCGTCACCGCCGAGGGACTCGAAGAAGCGCTCGAGGCCCAGGTGGTGCATGGCGGGCGGCTGGGAACGAACCTGGTGGAGCTGGGGCTGCTGTCGGAGGTGGACCTGGCGAAGACGCTGGGCAAGGTCCACAACAGCGCGTTCGCGTCCGGGGAGATGGTTCCGGACCCCAAGGCGATGGAGCTGGTCTCCTCGAACCACGCGGACGACAAGGAGTACCTGCCCATGCGGGTGGACGCGACGCGGGTGAGCGTCGCCGTCGTGAACCCACATGACTTCGCGACGCTGGACGGGATTGCCTTCAAGACGGGCAAGCGCGTGGTGCCGGTGGTCATCCCCGAGTTCCGGATGAACCAGCTGCTGCGCCGCTACTGCAAGGCGTTCCGGCCGCTTCGCGCCATCGACATGAACGCGGTGCGGCCCCGGCCCGCGCCGGGCGCGCGGGCGGAGCTGGCCAAGGCCGCGGAGACGCCGGCGGACTTGATGAGCGAGGAGGAGTTCCAGTCCGTCTACGCCTCCGCCCTGCGCGGTGGCGCCGACTACGAAGGGGACATGGGCGAGGAGGAGATCATCACCGGCGTGGAGGTGCTGGAGGCCGCGCCCGAGCCGGTGGCCCCCGTGCCTCCGCCGGCGACTGTCCATCCGCAGGTGCCCGTGGCTCCGCCACCGCAGGCCATCGTCGTTCCGCCGCAGAGGGTTCAGCCGCCCGTGTCGCCCGAGCTGGGGGCGCCGCCGCCGCCCGTGCAGGTGCCGCGCGCACCGGAGCCGCCGCCGACGCCGCTGACCTTCGCGGAGGCGCAGGCGGAGCTGGCGCGCAGCTCGGACCGCGAGGACGTGGCGCGCACGGTGCTGCGCTTCGCGCTGGGCAAGTGGAAGCGGAACCTGCTGCTGTCGGTGCAGGGCAGCCTCGTGACGGGCTGGCATGGCATGGGGATGGGCGTCCGCGACGCGGTGGTGCGTCGCATCGGCGTGCCGCTGCGGGAGCAGAGCACCTTCCGGCTCGTGCGGGACACGCGCTCGCACTACATCGGGCCCGTCCGCCGCGACGCGGCCATGGGCGTGTTCTACAAGCTGCTGGGGCACGGGTTCCCGAAGACGGCCGTCATCCTCCCGCTGCTGGTGCGCGGCAAGGTCGTGCACCTGCTCTACGTGGACAACGGCCCGGACCAGCTCACTCCGCCAGACGTGGGCGAGCTGCTCATCCTCTCGCAGAGCGTGGGCCGCTCGTACGAGGCGATGATGCGGCGCCGCAAGAGCGCGTAGGACGTCACGCGCTCGTCGCGGAGTGGCTTCAGGTGGGCAGCTCCTCCACCTGGAACGTCATGCCCGCGCGGCGCAGGCGCTCCACCAGCCGCATGCCCATGGCGGAGGCCGGCGTGAGCACGCCGCCCATGGCCGGCGTGTCGTCGAAGGCGAGGCACAGCGCGGACTCGGCGAGCATCCGCGACGTGGCCGCGTAGCCTGGGTCTCCCCGCGCCGCCACCTTGCCCGTCAGCCGCACCTGCTCGCCGGTGCGAGGCGAGGTGCCTTCGCCGCGAAGCTGCGCGACGAAGAAGCCCTTCTCCCGGGCCTCTGGGGACGGGCCTTCACCCGGCGCGGGGAGGACCTTCTTCTCCAGCAGCGCGCGCAGGGGCTTCACCTGCATCGCGGCGACGAGGCCTCCCAGGCCCGCGGTGACGCTCGTGGCGCGTAGCAGGCCCTTGGGCCCGGCGCCGTAGCTGGCGACCTCCGCGTACCGGAAGTGCTCTCCCCACGGGTGCCCGAGCAGCGCGTTGCTGCGCCGGACGACGCGTGTATTCACCGTCGCCATGAAGAACGGGCCCGTCCACTGGCCCAGCTCCTGGCTGTAGTGGAGGCCCAGCGCGTCCTTGGACTCGGGCCGAAAGGGGCCTGGGACGGGGTCCAGCGCATGCGGGTGGGCCATGATCTTCCGCACCGAGCGGTCCGTCGTGGCTTCCTCCATCGCCTGCACCATGCTGGCCGCCGTGCCGCCGCTGGCGCCGCCCCGCATGGGGCCCATGTAGAGGCGGACGGCGTCCAGGTGCCCGCCGTGGCGCTCCCGCATGTGCTCCTGCATCATCAATACGCCCAGGTCCGACGGAATCGAGTCGAAGCCACAGGTGTGGACGATGCGTGCGCCGCGCTGCCGGGCCTGTTCGTGGTGGGCGTCAATCATCCGCCGCATCCACTGCACTTCACCCGTCAGGTCGCAGTAGCTGACGCCGGCCCGGACACACGCGGCGACGAGCTCGCCGCCGTAGCGTGCATAGGGGCCCACGGTGGTGCAGACCACGCGGGTTCGGGGAACCAGGGCATCCAGTGACGCGGTGTCGCGCGCATCCGCGATGAGCAGCGGAAGCTCCGCGAAGGTGGGCGCAATCGCCGCCAGCCCCTGCCGGACCTGCTCCAGCTTGCCGAGGTCGCGTCCCGCGAGGGCCCACCGCGCGCGGTGGCTGTCCTGGGTCCTGGCGAGATATTCGGCGACCAGGCGTCCGGTGAAGCCGGTGGCGCCCCAGACGATGACGTCGAACTCCGTGGCGGAGGTGTTCATGGGCGCGGGAGTCTGGTCGCGCCCGGTGGGCACCGCAACCGCGGCGTGAAGCCAATGTTCACGCCGCGGAGCTTGCCACCCCGGTCACTCCTCTTCGGGCTGCTCGAAGTTGACGTCGAAGCTGACGCGCTGGCCAGGCTCCACCTTGAACGTCTTCTGCCAACGGGAGCCGGTCACGATGACGAGGAGCTGGTGTGTGCCTTCGTACAGGTCCAGCTCCTCGATGGGCGCCGCGCCGATGAGGCGGCCGTCCACCGTGACGATGGCGCCCTCGGGGGCGCGCACGTTCACGAAGCCCTTGTTGAGGAAGATCTGCTGCGAGGAGCGGCCACCCGCCGGCACGGTGATGACCCGTGTCGTCTGGATACCGAGCACCGGGTTGCTGAGCGTCAGGACGTGACGGCCCGCGGGCACGGCCGCGGAGACGGGCGTGCGGCCCAGGTACTGGCCAGGAATGGAGACCTCCACGCGCGGGTCCACGGTGACGTCCAGCGTGCCCATGGGGATGCCGGCGTCCACGGGGCCCGCATCCAGCGTCACACCCGCGTCCACGAGCAGGGCGTCGGTGACGCCCGCGTCCTCGAGCTTGGCCTCGATGTTGGAGGGCAGCCGGTTGAGCACGACGGCCGCCGCGCCCACCGTGAGCGCAAGCCCGATGCCCACGAAGGCCATCCAGGTGCGCGACGACTTCTGCGCGGGGGCTCCCGTGCCCGCCGGGCCGGTGGGAACAGCGGCTCCGGCGCTGACGTGAGTCCCTGTGTCGGACTGCGCCTGTGCGCCCGCGCCGGAGTGACGCTGTTCGCCCGCGCCAGCCTGCGACGGGCCACCCGCGCCGGAGTGCGCCTGCGCGCCCGCACCGGGCTGCGCCTGCGCGCCCGCGCCAGCCTGCGACGGGCCCCCCGCGCCGGAGTGCGCCTGTGCGCCCGCACCGGGCTGCGCCTGCGCGCTTGCCGGCACCTGCGCGCCCGAGCCGGACTGAGTCTGTGCGCCTGTGTTCGGCTGTGAGCCCGCGCCGGACTGAGTCTGTGCGCCTGCGTTCGGCTGTGAGCCCGCGCCGGACTGAGTCTGTGCGCCAGCCTGACCCTGTCCGCCCGCGCCAGCCTGCGCGTGGTCCCCAGTGCCGCCCACCGCCGAGGCGGCCTGCGCGGTGACACCGGCCGCCGAGCCACTTCCAGCCTGTGCACCCGAACCCTCGGACGCGCCCGAAGCCAGCAACTGTCCCGGCAGCTCCGGCCACTTCGCGGGCATCAGGCCCGGGGGCAGGGCGCCGCGCGCGAGGAACTCGGCCACGGCGGGCGGAGCGATGCCGGCCTTCTGCATCACCTCCGCGATGCCCGCTTCAATCACCCGCCGCCGCGCCGCGCGAGCCTCGCTCTCGGGCGGGAAGTACTTCGACATGAACTCCGAGAACTCCGCATGCGTGGGCAGGGTGCCGACGGCCTCGACCACGGCCTCGCGGAACGCAAGCGCCGTCGGGTACCGCTCCTTCGCCCGCTTCGCCGTCGCCCGGCGCAGCACCGCGTCCAGCTTCAGCGGCACGTCCTGCGCCATGGGCGGCAGCGACCGCGTCAGCACGGCCTTGTCCGGGTCCGCCGCGTCCTTGAAGGGAATCTTCCCGGAGAGGCACTCGTGCAGCACGAGCCCCAGGAGGAACACATCCGACTGGACGTTGACCGCCTCGCGTCCACCGAGGAGCTGCTCGGGCGCGCTGTACATGCGCCGGTTCTTCACGCGCTTGCCACCGCGCTCACGCGGGGCCACGCCGAGCGCGCCATAACCCGTCACCTTCGTCAGCCCGCCGAAGGAGATCATCAGCGTCTCGGGCCGGACATCACCGTGCACGAAGGGCGTGCCGTCGTCATTGCCGGCGACGTGCGCGTAGTGCAGGCCCACGGCGGCATCCGCCACGACGAGCGCCGCGAAGTGCGGCGGCAGGCGAGGGTGGGCCTCCAGCAGACGACGCAGGGGCTCGCCGTCCGCGAACTCGGTGACGCGGGCCAGTCCGCCATCCTGCTCGGCCAGGGCGTAGACACGGAGGATGTGCGGATGCTCGAAGACGAGCGCGCGAGCCGTCTCGCGACGCAGGGTCGCCTTCAGCTCGGGGTTCTGCACGACATCTTGCGGCGCCCAGATGAGCACCACGGGACGGGGAGATGCGCCGTCCTCCAGGGCGAGTCCGAGGAAGGCGCGTGAGCCTTCCCCGGCCAGCAGGGGACCGAGGGACTGGTAACGGACGGAACTCATGACTCCGCATGTTAGTGCGAGTCACGTGGGTCCTGAAATACGGGGAGCCCATCGCCCCTGCTCGGCAGCTACAGCCGGTAGCCTGCTTCCTGCTCGAAGGGCAGCGTCACGTGGTAGCCGTAGCGTCCGCGTCGCACGAGCAACAGCACGCTACGTCCCCGTCGCGCGGTGAGCAGGGCCTCCCGGAAGGCGTCCTGCGTCGTCACGGGCTGGTTGTTCACTCGGAGGAGGATGTCCCCGGGCTCCAGCCCGATGTCCGCCGCCGCCGAGCCCTGACGCACGCTGGACACGGCCAGCCCGCCGCGAAGCTGCTTCACGCGGAGTCCCAGCCGCTCCCACGCCAGCCCCTCGACCATGCGAGCGGGGAACTCCACCGGCATCACCTGGACGGTGCGCAGGCCGCCTTCGCGGAAGAGCACCACCGGGAAGGCGGAGCGGGCGGGGTAGCCGCGCACGCGGGTGTCGAAGTCCTCGGCGTCCTGGATGCGCGAGCCGCCCAGCTCCGCCACCACGTCCCCTCGCTTCACGCCCGCCTCGGCGGCGGGGCTTCCGGCCTCTACCGCCGTCACCAGCGCGCCATAGGCCCGGTCCCACCCGAGCTGCCGGGCGACGCGGGGAGGCAGGTCCGCCGTATCGATGCCCACCCACGCCGGGCGCACCTTTCCGAAGCGGGTCAGCTCGTCGACGATGCGGCGCACCTTGTCGGCCGGAATCGCGAAGCCGATGCCCTGCGCGCCGCCGCCGAAGATGGCGGTGTTGATGCCGATGATCTCCCCGTCCACGTTGAGCAGCGGGCCGCCCGAGTTGCCCGGGTTGATGGCGGCGTCCGTCTGCACGAAGTCGTTGTAGACGCGGTTGTCGGCGCGGAAGGTGCGGCCCACTGCGGAGACGACGCCCGCGGTGACCGTCTTGCTGAGGCCGAACGGGCTGCCGATGGCGACCACCGTCTCGCCAATCATCAGGTCGGAGCTGGTGCCCAGCTTCGCGATGGGCAGGGCCTCCTTGGCGTTGACCTTGAGCACCGCCAGGTCGTTCGCCGCGTCGCTGCCGATGACCTCCGCGTCGAACGAGCGTCCATCCGCCAGGATGACGTGGATGGCGGAGGCGCCCCGGATGACGTGGTCATTGGTGACGATGATGCCGCTGGGGTCGATGATGGCGCCGCTGCCCAGGCCAGAGATTCTCTGGCGCTCCGGCTCCGTGCCCATGCCACCGAAGAACTCCTCCAGCGGGGAGCGGCGTCCGCGGAAGCGCGACTCCACCTCCTGCTCGGTGCCGATGTAGACGACCGCGGGGGAGACCTTTTGCACGACCTCGACGATGGCGTCACGCCGCCGCGCCAGGTCCGCGCTCGCCGTGTCCGAGGTCAACAGGGCCACCACCAGCAGGCTCCACCTCATGACTGCGTGCTTCATTCCAACCCTCCGTGCATCGCCGCAGTGTCTCACGCTTCATAAACCACGCCGGTCATCCTCGTCCTGGTCGCGGACGATGCGCCGGCGGGGTTGGAGGTCCTCAGTCAAGTCGTGGAGGGGCGCCTCGAGTCACGAGACGTCAGGCCTGCTGCGACTTCAGCATCCAGCCAATCATCTTGTACAGCAGGCGGGCGCCGACGTTGCCGTCCCACTCGCCGCCCTCGGGGTCGGGGGCCACCTCGGTGAGGTCGAAGCCCACGATGGTGCGCCCGGAGCGGACCACGCCGGCGATGAGGGCCACGGCCTCGGGGAAGGACAGGCCGCCCGGTACCGGGGTGCCCGTGTGGGGGCAGAGCACGGGGTCCAGCCCGTCGATGTCGAAGGACAGGTAGACCTGCTTCGGGAGCAGGGCGACCATCTCATCCACCTGCCGGTTCCAGGGCACGCCGTCGAAGCGCTTGTTCTGGAGCGCGGCGTCGAAGAAGCCGTGCACGCGGCCGTTGGAGTCCGCGATGTACTGGTGCTCCTCCGCGCTCATGTCGCGCAGGCCCACCTGCACCAGCGTCTTCACGCCGGGGATGCGCTCCGCGACGTTGTACATGATGGACGCGTGGGACCAGGTGAAGCCCTCGTAGGCCACGCGCAGGTCGGCGTGCGCGTCCAGGTGCAGCACGCCCAGGCCCGGGTACTTCTCCGCGTGCGCGCGGATGATGCCGTAGGAGATGGAGTGGTCACCGCCCACCGCGGCCACGCGCTTGCCTTGCTCCAACCAGTGCTTCGTGGTGCGGTAGACGTGCTCGTTCATCTGGTCGCAGAGGACATTCACGTCCTGCGCGGCCTGGAGCAGCGCGGCCTCGCCGGAGTGGATGCCACCGGCCTCGATGACGACCTGGGCGCGCTCCTTGGCTTGGGTGTTCCAGTCGCGCAGTTCCTGGGGTTCGGGGAGCATGGCGATGCCACGCTCATAGGGGCGGCCCGTCTCCACGTCGAAGAGGTCGACCTGTCGGCTGGCGTCCAGGACAGCGGCCGGCCCCTCGGACGTGCCGCCGCCGTAGCTGGTGGTGGCCTCGAAGGGGACGGGGATGAGGACGACGTGCGCCTCTTCCGGGGAGTGGGGGAGTCCGAACACGCCGGAGTCCGGCTGGGCGGCGGCGCTGGGGTCGAAGTGGGTAGCCATGGGCGGCGCAGGATAAGGGCCCGGTTCAGGGGCGCAATGGTCTGTTACTTCTCGATGCGTTCCTTGACGTCGAAACGCCCGGCCAGCACCTGATGTTTCTCAATCACCAGCCGGTCCGCCGTCAGCACGCCCCGGACGTCCAGGCTGTAGTCGTTGTAGTAGGCGTCCACGACCGAGGCCTTGAGGTTGCCTCCGATGATGACGGGGCCCTCGGTCTGGAAGGTGTCGCACTCGAAGTCGCCGCCCACGAAGAGCTGGCATCCCTGAACGTTGGACGCCTTGCCCTTCACCAGCAGACTCCCCGTCACCAGGAGCGACAGCACCTTCAGGGGGCCCTCCACCACCAGGTCACCGTGGTGGACGAAGGGGTTCCTGGACACCTTCTTGAGCGTCTTGCTCGCGGGGGCCCGCGTGGAGACGTGCTGGATGAGGTCGATGGTGGCGAAGACGAGCGGGGCGTTCGTGTTGCCGTGCTCCGCGATGCCCGCGTAGAGCTGGTCGATGGTGACCGAGTGCTCCTCGACGAAGACGCTCTCCATGAACGCGCGGAGCTGCTCCCACGTTCGAGGGCTGACCCCCGCGGGCGCATCCCCTGACAGGTAATGGGTGACGCGCTCCTCGGAGAGCTCCTTCGCCTTCTTGGGCGGGGGGCCTCGCTGGTCCTTCGACTTCTTCAGGTACTCCACGAGCAACGGGACCACGTTCTTGCTGTGCCGCGAGGCGCGTGCGGCGGAGAGCACGGACCTGCCACCCTCCGTCTTCAGGCGAGGGTCGATGCCCTGCTCGATGAAGAACCGCACGACGCGGTCGGCGCCGAACTCCGCGGCGCGGTGTATCGGGAACTCGTAGCCCGAACTCGCCCGGATGTCGGCGCCGTACTCCATGAGCACCTGGATGACGTCGACGTTGTTCTGGGGGACGGCGATCATCATCGGCGAGTGGCCATTGAGGGTCTTGAAGTCCAGGCTGACGCCGCTGGCGAGCAGCGCCCGGATTCGAGCCACCACCTCGGCGTTCTTGTGCTCCGCCTTGGCCAGGCTCTGCTGGTACTCGGCCTCTGGCTTTTCGACCCGGTGATAGGTCTGGATGTAGTGGAGGTCGTCAATCTGCCGGATGAGGTCTTCGAGCTCCCGCTGCTGCTCTGTCATCGAGTCCGTTCCTTCGGTTCGCGATGCGGCTCACGCCCACCGCACCACCAGCTTGCCCACCGAGTCATTGTCGGCCATGCGCTCCAGCGCCTGCCGGATGTCCGCGCGCGGCACCACCGCGTCGACCACGGGCCGCAGCGCCCCCGAGCGGAGCAGCGGCAACAGGTGCCGCTCCGCGCTCTGCGCCAGCGCCATCTTCTCTTCAAGTGCACGGCTGCGCAGCACGGTGCCGGTGACGCGCAGGCGCTTCGTCAACACCGTGCCCAGGTTCACTTCGGTGGCCGCGCCCGCCACCAGCCCCACCAGCATCAGCCGCCCCCGGGGCGCCAGGGCCTTCAGCGTCTCCGGCACGTAGTCGCCGCCCACCAGGTCCAGGCACAGGTCCGCGCCCCGGCCACCCGTCTCCTCGCGCACCGCGTCCGCGAAGCGCGGCGGCTTGCTGTCACACAGCACCGTGCGCGCCACGCCCCAGTCGGCCGCGCGGGCCAGCTTCGCCGCGTTGCGGCCCGTGCCCACCACGCGCGCGCCCATGGCCTGGCAGATGAGCGCCGCCGCCGAGCCCACGCCACTGGCCACCGCGTGGACGAGCACCGTCTCACCGGGCTTGAGCTCGCCCTGGAGCACCAGCGCGTCGAACGCGGTGAGGTACGCCTCCGGGATGGCCGCCGCGTCGGCGAAGTCCATGCCGTCGGGGATGGGCAGCGCCTCGCGCTCGTGCGTGACGAGCAGCTCCGACCACGCGCCCCCTCCCACCAGCCCCATGACGCGGTCGCCGGGCTGGAAGCGCCGTGCGCGCGGGCCCACGGCCACCACCTCGCCCGCGTACTCCAGGCCGGGAATGTCCGGCGCCACGTCCGGCGGGGCAGGGTAGTGACCACGAAGCTGCAGGAGGTCCGCCCGGTTGAGCGCGGAGGCCCGCACGCGGACCAGAATCTCCCCCGGGCCTGGGACGGGCTCGGGACGCTCTTCCTCGGCGAGGACCTCGGGGCCCCCGGGGCGGGTGATGCGAAGGACCTTCATGGTGGGCACGAAACATCCTGGCTCGCGAGAGCGTCAACGCTTATCTAGAACACCGTCCATCATGAGCACCCTGACGTGTCCCATCTGCCAGAAGCCCGTTCCCCCGCGCGGGGAGAACGCTGGTTTTCCCTTCTGCTCCAAGCGCTGCCGCGCCGTGGACCTCGGCCGGTGGCTGGGCGAGGAGTACCGCGTCCCCGACCGGCAGGCGGATGAGCAGGAGGACGAGCTGCCCGCCGACAGCCACCCGGAGCGCCAGCGCGGCGACGCATGAGCGGCTTCGTCGACCTGCACTGCCACCTGCTGCCCGGAGTGGATGACGGGGCACGCACGCTGGAAGACGCGCTGGAGATGGCGCGCGCGCTGGTCGACCTCGGCTTCTCCACCGCCGCACCCAGTCCGCATGCGCGCCCCGAATACGCCCCCGTGGAGGTGGTGGACGCGCGCCGCGCGGAGCTGGCGGAGGCCCTGGAGCGCGAGCGCATCCCCCTGACGTTGGGGCGCAACGCGGAGAACGTGCTCGACGACGCCTTCCTGCGCGGCCTCAACACGCCGCAGGCCCGCAAGCTGGGCCCGGGCCGCTACGTGCTCGTCGAGCTGCCCTACACCGCGCCCGTCCCCGCGCTGCCGGACATCCTCTTCCGCATCCGCACCAAGGGCGTGGTGCCGCTGCTGGCGCACCCCGAGCGCTGCCTGGAGTTCGAGCGGAAGGGCCGCGCCGCGGAGGCCGTGCGAGCTGGGGCGCTGTTGCAACTGGATGTCGGGGCGCTCATCGGCCGTTACGGCGGCGCGGCGAAGAAGCTGGCCCGCGCCTTCCTGGATGACGGGCTCTACGCGGTGGGCGCCACGGACCTGCACGGGCCGGTGGGGGCCCGGGACTGGGTGGGCCGCTCGCTGGCGGAGCTGCGGAGCAGGGCAGGGGACGCGGCCTTCGCCCGTCTCATGAGAGACAATCCCGCGACGCTGCTGGCCGGGGAGTCACTGGAGTCCGACCCGGACTGACGGTATACCCGGCCGCTGTGAAACGCGCCGTCAAACTCCTGGCCAGCCTCCTGGTCACCTTCCTCTTCATGTGGTGGGCCTTCCGGGACACGGACTGGGCCACGCAGCTGGCCAGCCTGAAGTCGGCCAACTACGCGTGGGTGGTGCCGTACTTCGGCTGCCTGTTGGCCATCCACGTCTTCCGCACCCTGCGCTGGGGCTGCCTCCTGTCGGGCCTGGAGCACGTCCCTTTCCGCAAGCTGAACGAGGCCTCCGGCATCGGCTTCATGATGCTGCTGGTGCTGCCCTTCCGCCTGGGCGAGTTCGCGCGGCCCTTCCTCATCGCGCAGCGCAGTGGCATCCGCCGCAGCGCGGCCATGACGTCCGTGGTGCTGGAGCGCATCGTGGACGGCCTCTTCGTGGCGGCGATGCTGCGCGCGCTGCTCTTCTTCGTCCCCACGGAGACGCCGGAGATTCGCTACGTCAAGCTGGGCTCGTGGCTGATGTTCGCGGTGTTCGGCGGCGGCCTGGCGTTCCTCCTCTTCGGCCTCTGGCAGCAGCAGCGCACGGTGAACTTCGTGCGCGCCACGGTGGGCCGGGTGGCGCCGCAGGTGGCGGACAAGGTGGCGGACATCGTCGACACCTTCGTGGGCGCCATGCGGCAGCTGCCGAAGGGGCGACAGGTCGCGCTCTTCTTCCTCTACACGGCGCTGTACTGGGGTGTGAATGGCGCGGGCATGTCCATGCTGGCCAACGCCTTTGACTGCTCGGGCGCGGCGCCCGGCACCGTCTGCGAGCCCATGGGCCTGACGCTCTTCCAGGCCTACGTCGTGCTGGGCGTGCTGGTGGTGGGGCTGATGATTCCCGCGGCGCCGGGGATGATGGGCACCTTCCAGGCGGCGACGAAGGTGGGCCTGAGCCTCTTCCTTCCGGCCGCCGCGGTGAACGCCAGCGGGCTGGCCTACGCCAACGTCATGTGGCTGTGCCAGACGGTGCAGCAGGTGGGCCTGGGCCTCATCTTGCTGTCCATGGGCCACCTGTCGTTCAAGGACATCGCCGGCAAGCTGGACGACAAGGAAGGCGAGGCGGCGGCACCCTCCGCCTGACGCCGGGGCCCCAGGTGTCGAATGCGGCTCCCTACGGGGTGGGCGACGCCGCCTGCTCCGGCTCGGCGGGAGCGGCGTCCGTGTTCGCGGGGGCGGTGTCGCCGCTCTTGCCCGTCACCACGCCCTTCACCTTCTCCATGGCGGCCTTCGGGTCGATGTTGCCCTTGAAGTTGCCGAACGGAGTGTCGATGACCTGCTCCCGCTTCTCCGAGGAGGCGTGGCCTTCTGGCGCGCAGAGGGCCTTCGCGCTGTCGCGCACGGAGACGACGGGGGTGTTGATGGTGGTGGAGTCCTCGGTCGTGGCCTTGGCGACGAGCTTGTCTTCGCGCATCAGCACGCAGCGGTCATCGCCGTAGTACCAGGCGGTGGAGCTGTCCGGGAACTCCTGCGCGCGCGTGGGCCCTGAGCCCATGGCGTCGACGACCTGCTGGGACGACATGCCCGGGTAGAGCTTGTCGAAGCCGGAGGTGGCACAGCCGGCGGCGGCGAGCGCGAGCGCGGCGCTGAGAATCGGGAGACGCATGGGGTGTGGGCTCCTTCCGAAATGGAAGCGCGGAGCCTACCCCGGGGTCACGCCCGGCCTCCAGGTGGGGGCCGGACGGAGGCCGCCCTCATGACTGGCCTTCCTCCTTGGGCGTGCCACGGCCGTACTTGCCGAGCAGGTCCTCCACGGCCTCGCGCAGGTACTCGCTCTGGTGGATGCGGGTCCGCCGCGCCAGCTCGCGCAGCTTCTGGACCTGCTCCTCGGGGACCAGGACGTGGGTGGAGACGATGTCGGCGTCCGGGCCTCGGGCGTCGACAGACACTTCCGTGGCCGCCGGGGACGACGGCGCCTCGGGGCTCAGGGGACTGGCGCTTCCATCCTGCATCGGACTTCCTCCGGGCGTGGCTGCTACAGGCCGCTACCTGCCTGTCCGAGGCATTAGGCGGGCGGACAGGCACGCCGTCAAAAAATGCGCCGGAAGCCAGGCGGCCGAGCCGCGCCGCACGTCGCGTTGACAGGGCCCTGGGGGCGCTGCTACTTCGCCCCTTGCCTTAGGGGAGTAGTTCACGCCAGCGCCGCTGGCGGCGGGAAGCTCGACACACTGGCTGGAAACAGCCCGGGCCCCCACCTCGTGATGTTCGCGAGACGAACGAGACCTTCGGACAGGGATTGTCGTTTCTTCCTGGCCGAGGTCCGTCGTGCGCGCGTGCTGCCCTGGCGTCTCCCACGAGCCTGAACCCCGGCCCCGTCTTTGCGAGGGAGTCTCATGCTGGAAGCGCTCGTGGGTTCATTCGTGTTGGTGGCCGCCAGTGAGATGGGGGACAAGACGCAGCTGCTCGCGTTCTCCCTGGCCACGCGGTTTCGCAAGCCGTGGCATGTGCTGGCGGGCATCTTCGTCGCCACCGTCGCCAATCACGCGCTGGCGTCCAGCGTGGGCAGCTGGGTGTCCGCGCACGTGCCGGCGAAGTGGATGGCGTTGCTCCTGGCGGTGCTCTTCATTGGCTTTGGCCTGTGGACGCTCAAGCCGGACACGCTGGATGAAGATGGAGGCAAGCCGCCGCGCTTCGGGGCCTTCCTCACCACGGTGGTGCTCTTCTTCCTCGCGGAGATGGGGGACAAGACGCAGCTGGCCACCATGGCCGTGGCCGCGCGCTACCAGGCGCCGCTGACGGTGACGCTGGGCACCACGGCCGGGATGATGCTGTCGGACGGCCTGGCCGTGTTCCTGGGGGACCGGCTCGCCGGACGGGTGCAGATGAGCTGGGTGCGCTGGGCCGCCGCCAGCCTCTTCTTCGTCTTCGGTGCCCTGTCGCTGTGGACGGCGCTCCGGATGTGACGGAGAAGTGTATTGCGCTTCAAGTCAGGAAAAGCTCCCATGCGCGAGGTCTGGGATGACCCGGACCTTTCTTCAGGAGCTGGAATGCGTTCCCCCCTTCGTTTTTCCGCGATGATTCTGATGAGCGCCCTCCTGGGCGCGGGTTGCGACGGTGCCCAGCCGCAGGACCCGATGGCCGCCACCGAGGTGGTCCCCGAGACGGCGGAGGTGAAGCAGGGCGCCGTGGGCGACGTGCTGCTGCGCTGTGACGAGTTCCAGGGCGGCACGCACCTGGAGGTCGTCCAGACGGCGACGGGCTTCGAGGCCGCGTACGTCTCCGAGGAGTACGACCCCTGGGATTGCCGGTGCACGTACACGAAGCGCCAGATTCTGGGGCAGTACAGCCAGTGCCGTAAGTCCACGGTGGACCCGCGCATCATGAACTGCTTCCGCATCGAGCCGAACGGCACGACGGGCAAGGTGGTGCTGTCGACCACGCGCGTGCAGAAGACGCAGATGGTCATCGGCAGCAGCCAGACGGTGAACTACAGCGAGCTGAGCGTCGCGGCCATCAACCAGGACCCCGGCCAGACGCCGCGCCGCGACTACGTCTTCCCGCTGAACGACTGCCAGTAGGCCGTCCCTGGGCCGGGGCGGCGTCTGGCCCCGGCCCTTTTTCGTAGCGGGCGGCGATGATTCCGGGGGCGGTGGGGCGTCTGACTCGCAGGAACCCATTCCCTGGAGGTCATCGTGGCATCGCAATCATCCCCGCAGGACCCGGCACCGCGCGGTCCCCATGTCGTCGTGAGTCTGCCGACGCGGGACCTGGCGCGGGCCTTTCGCTTCTACCGAGAGGGCCTCGGCCTCCGCCTCGTCGTCGAGACGGCGGACGGGGCGATGCCCGAGCCCGTCCACTTCACGCTCAACGCGGGCGTCAGCCTGATGCTCATCCCCACCGGTGGGTTCGGCTGGGTGGCGGGGAGCAACAAGGTCGCGGAGCAGGGCGTTTCGGAGTGCATCTTGAGCCTGTCCCTGGAGACGGAGGCCCAGGTGGACGCGCTCATCGCCAGGGCGCGGGAGGCCGGGGCCGAGGTTGCCTCCGCGCCGGGCCAGAAGCCCTGGGGCTACTCGGGGACGTTCAAGGACCCCGACGGCCACGTCTGGATGCTGCAGAAGGCGGGCTGAAAAGAAAAACCCCGGTGTCACCGTGAAGGTGACGCCGGGGTAGTGGCCAGGGTCAGACTTGAACTGACTACCTGCGGATTATGAGACCGCCGCTCTAACCAGGTGAGCTACCTGGCCGTAAGTAGGCTGCAACCTACGGCTTTTACTGCGGAACTTCTACTGCCTTCCTACCTGCTCGCCCGGTGTCCGTGCAACAGCTTTGGCAACGGGGCGGGGCACTTCGCGCTTCGGGGCGGCTCTATACCACATGGCGGGCGGAGGGCAACGGGAACGAAGCGGTGGGGAAGGGACGGTGTGCAAGGGGGACGGCTGACGAGGTCCGACGTCGGTCCTGTGGTGGGGGGCGTGAGGAGCCTATGCCGCAGCATGAAGCGCCTTTCCCTCACGCTCTGATGCAGTGTCAGCCTTCTCTGGAATTAAGTGAATTCGCCCCTCGGGCTGGGGGGCGATGACGCGGAGAGGGACATGACGCTGCGCTGGGGAGCGGTGGTGCTGCTGATGCTGGTGGGCACAGGTTGCGGCGCCTCCTCGCGGGTGGTGCGCCTGGACACCGGCGAGGGTCGGCCCAGCATCTACACGCCACGGGCGGACGCTGAGCCCGTCGAGTTGGACGAGGACGAGTTCGCGGAGGCAGTGCAGGAGATGGCTCGCACCGCGCCGCCGTCTCCTCGGCCAAGGGAGGCGGCGTTGAGGCTCCTCGGCCTGGACGTGCCTCGCGCGTACTCCCCGGTGCGAGGGCGGCTGGGACTGGTCTCCGTCGAAGAGCCGCGACGGGGCCGTCTTCTTGTGACGGAGGAGCCGAACGCAGAAACGGAGTTGGCGAACGCCTACGGACGCTGGTGCCAGCGCCTGAAGGAACCACGGGACTGCCTGCATCTGCTGGACGAGGACGTCATCCTGGACGAGGAGGGCAAGCGCATCCTGGCCTTCCGGCTGGCCCTGGATTCGGCCTGGGACGAAACGGCCGAGGCGCTGGGGGAGCTGACGGACAAGGAGTCGATGGTGACGATGCTCGCGACAACGGGAGCCATCTACTTCGGATTATGGCTGGTGCCCGAGCCGCTGCTTTCGAAGGGCATCGCCGCGACGCTGACGGTGGCGCTCATCGCCTACCTGGGGTGGGACACGGTGTGGAGCCTTGTCCAGGGCTGGAGGGTGCTGGCGAAGGAGGTGGAGGCGGCGACCACCTTCGATGAGCTTCAGGGCGCGGGAGAGAAGTACGGGACGGTGATGGGGCAGAACGCGGCGCGGGCGTTCGTCATGCTCGCGATGGCGGCGCTGGGCGGCACGGCGCAGACGTTGTCGGCGCGGGTGCCCACGCTCCCCGGCTCCGCGCAAGCCTCGCTGGTGGGCGCTGGGCAGGGCGGCTTCCGGCTGGCGGCGGCGGGACAGGTCACCTCGGTGGCGGTGGCACCGGGAGGCGTCATCACCATCGGACTGGAGCCGGAGGCTGTCGCGGAGACGGCACGAGGCACGCGCGCCGTGGCGTCCGAGCCGGTGGCGACCGCTACCCACGAGCACCACATCGCGACGAACAAGTGGTGGGACTCCACCAACAGTGGTGGCCCGTGGTCACCCATTTTCCAGAAGCTCTTCGACCGTGCGGGCATGTCACTCGATGACGCTGCCAACAAAGTCCGCGTGCGGGGCCACAAGGGGCCTCACCCCGTGGAGTACCATCTAGAGGTCTTCCGCCGACTGCAGTTTGCAACGAGGCGCTGCAGGAGCATCCATCAGTGTCGTGAAAGTTTGACGGCGGAACTGAGGGATTTGGCTGTGCAGGTCTCCAAGCCGGGTACCGAACTCAACAAGCTGGTGACGCGGGCTAAGTGAGGCGAGGAAGAACTCATGGCGAAGCGATTTTTTGACCTGGCTGATGACATGGAACTCCAGGGGCGCTGGCTGCTGGGAGACCCCACGAGCTTACAGGGGCAGGAGGTGGACGACCCGTGGCAGTTCACGGATGGCTGCCCTGTCCAGGTTGAAGCGCCACTCAAGATCCCCATCAACCATCCCGGGCGTCCCCTGGATTTTTCCCTCGCGGGCGTGGGTGTCACCCCTATTGTTCACAAGGGGGTGGCGCATATCTTCGCGGAGCTGGCGCCAGACGACGTGCAGCTCTTTCCCGTCGATGTTGCCGGACAGGCCGAGCCGTACTTCATCCTCGTCGCGACCCGGCTCATCCGGTGCATCGACGACAACGCCTCAACGGAGGTTCGGTACTGGCAGCCGGAGGATGGGCGCCCGGAGAAGGTCGGGGAATACCGCGGTGTGTCTGGCATGCGCATCGACCCGGCGAAGGTGGGCGGCGCCAAGGTGTTCCGGACCTGGGGGTGGAGCATCGCGCTCATCGTGTCCGAGGACATCAAGGAGGCACTGGAACGCGCGGGCGTCACGGGCTGCTATTTCAAGGAGGTCACCGGCCCGAGCGCCATCAGTCAGGAGGAGCGCGAACGGAACCGGAAGCTCCTGGCGCTTCGGGATGAAACGGACGCGGCCCGCGAGCCCTTCTGGCGCACTCTGGGGAAGCTGGACGAGGAGGTCATCATCCCCATCGTCGCCGGTGGCGGCTGGCCCGCCCGGCGCCAGGTCTGGCGTGTCATCCACCGCCCCGAGGGGCGGACTCTTTTGGTGACAGACGGGCTATCGGACTTCTTCGTGGACCAGGTGGCGCCGTCCGTGGGCTTCGGCTTGGAGCTGGCCCTGGAGACGAACGAGCCTCTCGGCAATGTCGAGAAGAGCTGGCCGCTGCTGCTCCTGGAGCGGGTGGGGGACGAGGTGGCGGAACACGAAAGCGTGCGCGAGAAGGTGAAGGCGGGCTTCCTCTCCATGGAGGTCTCCGGCCAGGGCATGCCCGAGCCGCTGCTGACAAAGGAGGGCAGGGTGGGGGTGTTGCTGGGCATGGCGTCGAGCACGCTGCCATGCCGCTTCTCCATGCCGGCCGGAGAGGTGCGACTGGTCACAGTCAAAGTGCTGATGCCCGTGGAGTTGGCGTACCTGCTGGAGAACGGGAAGCACGGTCGTGACGAGCTGCTGCGGCGCTTCGTCGAGGAAGGTCAGGAGCACCTGTCTCGCGCCTGGCGCCAGCCCGTTGTGTGACAACTTCCCGTGCTCAGCAGGCAGGTCGCGGAGCTCGGGCAGGACGACCTCGCGCTTTCCCGCCGCCTCGTGCGCACCGCGATGCCCCGCACCGATGTCTTTCTGACGGCTGGGTAGCGTCCGCCTGGGAATGAGTTGTCACCACGCCCTGGGCACCGGATTCTGCCCGTTCCGCGCGGAGGCCCTTTCCATGTCCGGGCAGTTGGATGTCTGGCCGCTCACAGTCGCGGCGCTCCTGTCGCTGTCATCCCCGGCGCGAGCAGCCCCACCGGGAGCGACGGGAGCGGCCCGGGACGTACCGGAATCCACCACCCGCCCTGGCAAGGGAGCCGCGCCCGACGGCCCACCGGAGGAGGTGTATCGCCCCACCACGTCGGGTCCCTTCGTCGCCTACACCGCGCCCATCACCGCGCCGGGGCGGATGACGGCCCAGCCCCTGTTGAGCCTCGAGTCCATCCGAGGGGAGTTCGACGAGCGCGGGCGCTATCAATCCTTGGAGCGGGATGAGTCACAGCACAGGGCGGCCCTGCAGCTCTTCCTGGAATATGGGCTGTCCACCCGGTTCGCCGTCGGGGCGGAGCTGGAGTGGCGGCACCAGCGGCGCCGCGAAGACTCACAGCGGGCGGCGTCCTCCGGTCTCTCGGATACCCAGCTCTTCGCGCGCGCGGTGCTGCTCAAGGAAACCGTGGGGGGGCTCCCCGAGCTGACGCTGCTGGGCCTGGTGAAGCTCCCCACCGGGCGGGCCGTGAGCGCGGACGCGGCGTTGCTGGACACCGATGTCCGCGGAACGGGCAGCACCGACCTGATGTTGGGCGTCGACCTGACCCGGGGCGTCCGTCCCGTCCTCCTCCACCTGCAGGTGACCTGGTCCCATCCGCTCCCAACCCAGGTGGGTGGCGTCTCCATCGCCGCGGGTGACTCCGTGGCGTGGAGCCTCGCTGGCGAGTGGCCCCTGCTGCGAGGCGCGCTCGTCCTGATGCTGGAGGTGAGCGGCCTCCACCAGGGGCCACCTCGCCTGGACGGCCTGGAGATACGGGATGTCTCCACGACCGAAGTCACGCTCGGTGCTGGCGTGGAGTTCATCGCCAGCGAGGACGTGCAGCTCCTCGTGGGCTATCAGCGCCTGCAATGGGGCCGCGACGCCAGCGCCCAGGATGCCTGGGTGGTGTCGCTGGTTCCGGTGCTCTTCTGAGGGGAAGGATGCCCCCGGCTTGTAGCGGACCCCGTGAAAGGTATGTGATGGCCGCGTGAGCCTTCCCGCCGATCAGCGCTCTTCGGACATGCCAGCCCCGATGGGCCCTTCGCCCGTCATGCCGGTCGCCAGGCCGCCAGCGCGGGATGCGCGCTATGACTGGGCCGCGGAGCGCACGCTGCTGGCCTGGGTGCGCACGGGCCTGGCGATGATGGGCTTCGGCTTCGTGGTGGCGCGGTTCGGCGCCTTCCTCCGGGGCCCCGCCGCGCTCGCCATCGTCGCCGCGCTCCTGGGGGCCGTCCTGGTGCTCCTGCTGGGCGGCGGACTGCTACCCTTCCGCTTTGACGGAGGCCGGTGATGTCCGTGGCCGTCTTGTGGGAGCGCCTCCTCGCGACACGGGCACCCGCCGCCACGCTGCTCATCCGGTTGATGGTGGGCGGCGTCTTCGTGTCCGAGGGCCTCCAGAAGTTCCTCGTCCCCGCCGAGGTGGGGGCCGGCAGGTTCGCGCGAATCGGCCTTCCGGCGCCGGAGGTGCTGGGCCCGTTCGTGGGCGCCGTGGAGCTGCTCTGCGGTGCCCTGGTGCTCCTGGGGCTGGTGACGCGGCTGGCTGCCGTGCCGCTCATCATCACCATGCTGGTGGCCATGGCCACCACCAAGGTGCCCATCCTCCTGGCGAGTGGCTTCTGGAAGATGGCGCATGCGTCCCGCACGGACTTCTCGATGCTGCTCGGCGCGCTCTTCCTCCTCTGGGTGGGCGCCGGCCCCTGGTCGGTGGACACCTGGCTGAGGCGGCGGCGCGGAGCCGCGCATGTCTGACGAGGCGCGCGAGCAGCCGCGTCACGGCGCGCACGGCCTGGTGGAGGTGGCGCTGCTCTTCCTGCGGCTCGGCTTCACGGGGTTTGGGGGGCCGGCGGCCCACATCGCGATGATGGAGGATGAGGTGGTGCGGCGCCGCCGCTGGCTGACGCGCGAGGAGTTCCTCGACCTGCTCGGGGCGACCAACCTCATTCCGGGGCCGAACTCGACGGAGCTGGCCATCCACCTGGGGCACCGGCGGGGCGGCTGGCCGGGCCTGCTGGTGGCCGGGGTCTGCTTCATCCTCCCCGCGATGCTCATCACGCTGGCCGCGGCCTGGGCGTATGCGCGCTTCGGGAGCCTGCCCTCGGCGGAGGGCGTGCTGTACGGCGTGAAGCCCGTCATCATCGCCGTGGTGCTCCAGGCGCTCTGGGGGCTGGGCCGGGTCGCGGTGAAGACGCGCGCGCTCGCCGCTGTCGGCGTGGCCGCCGTCATCGCGAGCGCGCTGGGGGTGAACGAGCTGCTCGTCCTGTTCTGTGCCGGGGTCCTCATGGCGCTCTGGCGTGGCGGGACTCGGGTGGCGGGCGCTGGCCAGAAACAGCAGGGACCTGGACAGATGATGCTGGGGCTGCCCCTGGCCCTCCAGGGGCTGGCGGCGGGTGCCGCGGGCGTCGTGCCCTTCAGTCTGGGCGGGCTGTTCCTCTTCTTCGTGAAGGTGGGCGCGGTGCTCTTCGGGAGCGGCTACGTGCTGCTGGCCTTCCTGCGCGCGGACCTGGTGGAGCGGTTGGGTTGGCTGACTCAGGCGCAGCTGCTCGACGCCGTGGCCGTGGGGCAGGTGACCCCTGGTCCCGTCTTCACGACGGCGACCTTCATCGGCTACCTCCTGGGAGGCAGCGTGGGGGCGGTGGTGGCCACCGTGGGCATCTTCCTGCCGGCCTTCTTCTTCGTCGCGGTGAGTGGGCCGCTGGTGCCGCGCCTGCGCCGCTCCTGGGTGGCGGGGGCGGTGCTGGACGGCGTCAACGTGGCCTCGCTCGCGCTGATGGCGGTGGTGACGTGGCAACTGGGCCGCTCGGCGCTGGTGGACGCCTGGACGGTGGGCCTGGCGCTCCTGAGCGCTGCGCTGCTGCTGCGCTTCCGGCTCAACTCCGCGTGGCTGGTCCTGGGCGGCGCGCTCACCGGGCTGCTGCTCTGGACAGCGGGCGCTTGACGCCTTGAACACCGGGGGCCGTCACACAACCGTCACGGGACTCGGCCTTGCGGAATCATGATATTTCAATATTGTGATTTCGTAATGCCAGCCGCCATCAAGTCCCTGGATGTCCGTTCCGCCTCCCGCCTCTTCAAGGCGCTGGGAGACGAGACGCGCCTGCGCATCGTCGCGCTCCTCAGTCACGGGGAGCTGTGTGTCTGCCACTTCGAGTCCGCGCTCGCGCTGACGCAGTCGAATACCTCCCGCCAGCTCGCGGTGCTGAAGAACGCCGGCATCGTCGAGGCGCGCCGCGACGCGAGCTGGGTCTACTACCGGCTGGCCCCGCAGTTGGACGAGGTGTGCAAGGCGCAGCTCAAGGCCCTGGTGGCCGCCTTCTCCAAGCGCGACGTGCTCCGCGAGGACGTGGAGCGCCTCCTCCAGACCCGCGGCCCCAACGCCTGCAAGTAACCCAAGAGCCTGTCCATGAACGCCGCCGCTCCTTCCTCCAGCCTCGTCAAGAAGCTCTCGGTCATCGACCGGTTCCTGCCGGTGTGGATCTTCGCCGCCATGGGCCTGGGCATTGGCGTGGGCCGGGCCTTCCCGGACCTGGGCGCCCGGCTGGACACAGTGAAGCTGGACACCGTGTCGCTGCCCATCGCCCTGGGCCTGCTGTGGATGATGTACCCGGTGCTGGCGAAGGTGCGCTACGGCGAGCTGGGCCGGCTGCGCACGCGCGGCAAGCTCTTCACCACCTCGCTGGTGCTCAACTGGGTGGTGGGGCCGGTGCTGATGTTCGCGCTGGCGTGGCTCTTCCTGCCGGACCTGCCGGAGTACCGCAACGGCCTGGTGCTCATCGGGCTGGCCCGCTGCATCGCCATGGTGCTCATCTGGAACATGCTCGCGTGCGGCAGCAACGAGGTCGCCGCCGTGCTGGTGGCCCTCAACTCCGTGTTCCAGATTCTCTTCTACTCGGTGCTGGGCTGGCTCTTCCTCACCGTCATCCCGGGCTGGCTCGGCGCGGAGGTGACCGCGTTCGACGTGTCCATGTGGAGCATCGCCAAGAGCGTGCTCATCTTCCTGGGCGTGCCCCTGGTGGCTGGCGCGCTGACGCGCATCGGCCTGACGCGGCTGAAGGGGGAGGCCTGGTACGAGCAGCGCTTCCTGCCGCGCCTGGGGCCCACCGCGCTCGTCGGCCTGCTCTACACCATCGTCCTCATGTTCGCGATGCAGGGGGAGAAGATCACGCGCCTGCCGCTGGACGTGGTGCGCATCTCCCTCCCGCTGATCGTCTACTTCGCCATCATGTTCACCAGCGCCTTCTTCCTCTCGCGCAAGCTGGGCTTCAACTACGAGGAGACGGCGTCGCTGTCCTTCACGGCGGCGGGGAACAACTTCGAGCTGGCCATCGCGGTGGCGGTGGGCGTCTTCGGCATGGCCTCCGGCGAGGCGCTGGCGGGCGTGGTGGGGCCGCTCATCGAGGTGCCCGCGCTCATCGCGCTCGTCTACCTGTCGCTCTGGCTCAAGCGCCGGCTCTTCCCCGCAGCCGACGCCACCGTGCTGCCCCGCCGCTTCGAGGGCGAGGCGCGCTCGTAGGCCCCGTCCGCCGTTCGTCCCACCCACGCTCGTTCGAGAGGGCCCGAGACTCCGTCGGCTGGGGAAGCGAGGACCCGGCGGCGGTCGAAGGCAGCGAGCTCGTGAAGGAGGCCGCCTTCATGAGGGTGGCCATGGAGATCTCCCGCAGGTTGGGGCTGCTCCTCGCCCTGCCCATCGAAAAGCTGGACCTGCTGCGCCTGACGGCGCTCACCCGCGGCATCGGTGAGCAGCAGCCGGTCTCTCACCCCTCACTTCAGGAGTCGTCACGATGAACACGGTCATCTTCGCCTGCGTGCACAACGCCGGTCGCTCGCAGATGGCGGCGGCCTTCTTCAACGCGCTGGCGGACCCGGCCCACGCGCGCGCCGTGTCCGCCGGGACGCAGCCCGGGGAGCGCGTCCACCCCGAGGTCCAGGCCGCCATGGCCGAGGTGGACATCGACCTGACCGGAGCCAGGCCTCAGCGCCTCACGGACGAGCTGGCCCAGGGCGCTCAGTGGCTCATCACCATGGGGTGCGGCGACGCGTGCCCCTACGTGCCGGGGCTGAAGCGCGGCGACTGGCCGCTGGAGGACCCCAAGGGCAAGCCGGTGGAGCGCGTGCGTGAGATTCGCGATGACGTGCGGAGCCGTGTCCTGGCGCTGCTGGCGCAAGAAGGCTGGGCCCGGTAGGGCGCCCTCCAGCGGACGGGGCATGTTCGTCCGTCCAGACGCGGCGCACGAACGCGCGCTTCAATCCGAGGCTGGCGGACAACACACCGGCGCCAGCGCTCGCAGACGGGACAGGAGTCCCTCGAACGACGCGAGGAACGCCTGTCCGTCCACTTCATAGATGCGATGGCGCCCTTCACTGCGCGCGCGGACGACGCCGACCTGGCTCAGCGCCTTGAGGTGGCGTGAGATGACGGAGCGGTCCTGCGGAAGGTGCGCGGCGATGGCCCCCACATCGGCGGGGCCCTGGCGAAGCAACACCTTCAGGAGCTCCAGCCGCGCCGGCTCCGTGAGCACCCGCAGGAACGGAGAGTCCAGGAGCGCGATTAGCTCGTCCACGCTGCGCGCCCGCGCATTCGCTTCACGTCTTGCCGTCATCACCCCATTCTTGCCCACGCCCGGGTCCAACGGCACGCTGGCTGCGCGGAAGCCTTGCACCCCAGCCACAGGTGAACCACGGCGGCGACGATGGCCCCCGGGAGGAGGAACTCCACCGCGGCACGGACGAAGGCCGGGTGCGCCTGACCGGGCACGCTGGGAGCCCACGGGCTCCAGGCCTCCGGTGGCACGGCGGCGAGCGCCAAGGCCAGCGCTCCCACCCGGAGCGTCGTGAGCACCACATGGAGCGAATACTCGAAGGAGCTCAGTCCTCCGAGCGCGGCCCTGCTGTCACGCTCGGAGAAGGTGTCGAACAGCTCGACGACCTGGTCCAGGGCGACCAGCGCCAGGCCGAACCACAGCACGACGCCGCGCGGCGGCGCGAGGAACAGCGTCGCCAGGATGGGCGGGAAGAGCACGGCGCGGGCCGTGTGCAGCCAGTGCTCGTGTCGTGACTCCTCGCGGGCATGGAGGCGGTAGCGCCAGAGGTGGAGATACACGCCGTCCACCACGGAGAGATGGACGAAGGCGAGCAGCAGAACGGTCGACGCGAGGACGAGGTTGGGGCTCATGGCGCTCCCTGGGATGTGTGCATCTAGATGCATGTATGCATCTAGATGCACACGAAAGCAAGGGCGCCTTGGAGTGAACGGAGGCCAACACCTGGGTTCCTTGGGCGACATCGACGGAGAGCTCCGCGAGGCCCGGTGCCAGGCGCAAATCCTTTGATGCCCATATTCAAGCTTGACGAAGAAGCAGGGCACGCAGGCGAGCAGTCGAGACGGTGCGGAGGCTCAGCGCGCGACGAGGGCGTCTCACGTCGGCCCGAGCCACCACTACAGCTTCAGGCGCTCCTGGGCGTATTGCTCGAACGAGCGCGCCGCGTGGCCAGTCAGCACCTGGACGCTGTCCGTGGTGGCCGCGGTCCACTGTTCACGCACAGCGGCGCAGAGCGCGGCGAGCATCTCCGCATACGGGACGTCGAAGCCGGCGTCGCACATGCGCTGGATGAAGGCGCCCTCCGAAATCGCGACGTATTCGAGCGGCCGGCCCGTCACGCGTGCCACGACGGCCGCGGCCTCGCTGAAGCTGAGCGCCCTGGGGCCCGTGAGCGTGAAGGCCCGCCCGTCGAACCGGTTCGTCGTGAGCGCCACGGCGGCGGCGTCCGCGATGTCACGCGCGTCGATGAAGCTCGTCTCGCCGACGCCTGCCGGGAGCATCAGGCGTCCAGCGCGGACGTCATGGCTCCACATGAGGTGGAAGTTGTCGGAGAACCAGTTGGGCCGGAGGATGACGTAGGGGAGGCCTGAGCGCTCCAGCTGGAGCTCGACCTGTCGGTAGGGGTCCGCCTCGTTCGCCTCCACGCCCATGACGGACTGGAACACCACCTTCACGCCCCGCTCGGCCGCCGCGCGGATGACGGGCGTGAGGTATTCGATGACGCTCAGGTTGTCCGCGGGCATGAGGACATGGGCCGCGTCCATTCCCTCCAGCACGGCGCCGAGCTGGCCAGGCTGGGCGAAGTCGAAGCGCACGGCCTCTGCGCCGGGAGGGGCGGCGGCCCTGCGGGACAGCGCGCGGACGTGGTGCCCCTGCTTCATGAGGACATCCACCAGGAGCGAACCCACGGTACCGGTTGCTCCGAAGACGGCGATTCGTTGAGGTGTCATGGCCGCCAAGGTACGGGGGTGCGCCGCACGCCGGCAGTGACTGCCTCCCTGAATCAACTTTAAGCTGTGCTTCAACATGGACGACCTGAAGCGCATGGCGCTCTTCGCTGAGATTGCCCGCGCGGGCTCGCTGAGCGCGGCGGCCCGGCACCTCCGCATCAGCACCTCCGCGGTGAGCCAGCAGCTGCGCATCCTGGAGGAGTCCTTCGGGGTCATCCTGGTGCGGCGCTCAAACCGCAAGCTGTCGCTCACGGACGCCGGCGCGCGGTTCGCGGCCCACTGCCGTGAAATGGTGGAGGTGGCGGAGCGGGCCCGTGAGCAGCTCTCGCTCGCGAGGGACACCCCCGCGGGGGAGCTGCGCATCTCCCTGCCGCTCGGCCTGGCTCGCTATGTGGCGCCCTCGCTGGAGCCGCTGCTCGCCAGACACGCGTCCTTGAAGCTTCGCCTCGAAGCGGATGATGGCCTGGTCGACCTCATTGATGAACGCATCGACCTGGCGCTCCGTGCGGGCCAGATGAAGGACTCCTCCTGGGTAGCGCAGCCGCTCTGCCACCTTCACCTGGGGCTGTGTGCCGCCCCGGGCTATCTGAAGAAGGCGGGGCGGCCACGCACGCTCGAGGACCTGCCTGGACACGAGTGGCTCGCGGTCGTGGCGGACGGCCGAACCCTGGCCTTCGACCTCCAGGGCCCCTCCGGGACGAGCCGTTGTGTCCAGGTGACGCCGCGGGTCTCCAGCAACAACCAGCTCACCCTCCACCAGATGTGCGCGGCGGGGCTGGGCATCACGCGCTGCATCCTGGCCGACGTGGCAGACGACCTGAGACTGGGACGCCTCGAAGTGCTCTTGCCCGAATGGCGCCTCTCCCCCATGCAGCTCTGGGCCGTCACGCCGCGTCGCTCGGGACAGCCGGCGAAGGTGCGCCACGCCGTTGACGCCATCCGCACCTACCTGCGGCAGCAGCCCGGCATCTCCGCCTGATTCGTGGCGCGAAGGCGGCGCCTACCGGAGCGGCGGCTCGGGCTGCTTCGCGAACCACTGCTTCGCGTTCAGCAGGTGCAGCTCCTGGCCACCCGGCTTGAACTCGATTCCGCCGGTGAGGGCGCCCAGGGTCGCCAGGAGCGCGCCCCGCAGCGCTCCGCCCGCGAGGTCCAGGTGGCCTCGCAGGGAGAAGCCCTCACCGTCCGCCTTCAGCTCGCGCAGCTGGAGCCCGCCCTCGTCAATCTGCACCCGGCCCGTCACCGTGACGTCCCGGATGTTGAGCAGGGACGTCAGGAAGCGCGGCAGGTTCTTGGCGGACGTGAGCAGCGCGGCGACGGGCTGCGTGTCCGTGAGCTTGCTGGCGAAGCGCGCCGACAGCACCGTCGGGGACAGGGCCAGCCGGGCTTGGGGCAGGGTGAAGACGCCGCTCCAGGCGCGGATGGGCACGGGGCCGTTCGTGGACACGTTCGTCAGCCGGAGCGTCGTCCCCGTCAGGGACAGTGACTTCGAATCCCATGACAGGTTCCGCGCGTCCACGTCCGCCTCGGCGCGCAGCAGGACCTTGACGTTCCCCATGCGTCCGGAGACCAGGTCGGAGTCCATGCTCAGCCGCAGCGAGTCCCGCCCCTTCGCTCGCTCCCGGCTCTGCACCGTCATGGAGCCGGAGTCGATTTCAATCGTCCGTGCCAGCCAGGGGTTGAGCATCCTCAAGTCCAACGGCCGGCTCCGGGCCACGCGGAGGTTTGGCTCCAGCTCCCAGTCCGGTTGCCCCGCGCCGCGCCGCGCGAGCACGGTAAGGGTGATTTCAGGGACCTCTGCGCCCGTGCCTTCGGGGCCGGACACCCGCACGGGCGCGAAGGTGAGCGTGGCCGTCCCTCTCCGCGTGTCCGGGCGCTCCGATGTCAGAGATGCCTTGAGCGCCCAGGGCGCCCGCGCCCGGAGCGGGCCTGCCCGCACGCTCAACGTCTGGCCCTGGACGTCAACCCGGCTGTCCCCGGCCAGCGCGCCGTCCTTGAGGTGGAGGTCCAGGTCCACCTGGCCCGCGCCCCCTTTCAGGGAGACGGCGTTGTCCGAACCCAGGTGCTCGTTCAGCCAGTCCAGCGGGAGCAGCTCCAGTTGGCTCGTCACCCGCGCGCTCAGCGCCCGCGAGAGGTCCCAGCCCTTCTCGTCCGTGAAGGGCACCTCGAGCGCTGCCTTCGCCTCCAGCCGCTCGAACCGGGTCACGGGCCTCCGGTCGACCTCCATGGCACCGGAGACGACGCGAATCGATGGCGTCTCGACGTGGATGCGCTCCCGGCCCTTGATGTCCAGCGAGCCCTGCACGTCCAGGTCCCCGACGAAGCGGACCCGGCCGAAGTCCAGCTCGCGAACCTCGTGGACTGTCACAGCTCCCAACTGGATGACCCACGGGCGGTAGTCCGGGCCCGGTGGGGGCTCCTCCTCGATGCCGAACGACGGTTCAATCCGGAAGCGCGCGCCATGTCCGTCGATGCGCCGCACGTCCACGCGCTTGCGCAGCAGGGCGGTCAGCGACACGCTGGCTTCCAACGTGTCCAGGTTCACCTGCCACCACTGGTGCTGATTCTGCTGGGTCAGCGTGAAGTCGCGGAGGTGGAGCTGGCCGAAGGGCCAGAGCCACCAGGCGCGCTTCCAGGCGAGCTCGGTCCGGCTCGTGGACCGGCGCATGATGGCCTGGACGGCGCCCAGGTTGAGCGCCGCGTTGATGGAGCCCTCCAACATGAGGAGTGCGCCCAGCGCCCAGGCCGCGGCGCGCGGCCACCGTCTCCTGCGGGGGGCGGTGTCCTGGACCTCTGGCGGCGGGAGGAGCGTCATGTCGCGGGTACCCGGTGGGATGTCCAGGGGGAGCGGCGCGGGCTGCTCCCGGAGGGCGCGGGTGCTGTCTCCCGCCTCCCTCCGGATGCCTCAGCCGCGGCGCGCACACAAGGCACCAGCAGTCCCGCGCGTCTGATTCGCTCCCGGAGTGTCCGCGGGTGAGCCGATGCCAGAGGCCCCGGTTCTGGCCTGGGAGGGGCGCGGGGACGGACTACGCCTCCCAGCGCTGGAGGCTGCCCTCCACGTACTTCGCCCGGCAGGCGCGCCGCTGGACCTTGCCGCTGGACGTCTTGAGGACCTCACCCTGTTGGAGCAGGACGACTTCATGCACGTCCACGGAGTGCGCGGCGGCCACGGCCTGCCGGATGCGCTTCTGGAGCGCGCTCGCGTCCAGGGCCTGTTCGCCATTGCCCTGTTCGGACGGCGCGAAGCGGGCGCTGACCTCCACCAGCACCACCAGCCGCTCGCCCTCCGGATGGTCCACGGAGAACGCCACCGAGCAGCCAGGACGGAGCGCCGGGTGCTGGCCCTCCGCCGTCAGCTCGAGGTCCTGCGGGTAGTGGTTCCGTCCATCGACGATGATGAGGTCCTTGATGCGGCCGGTGACGTACAGCTCGCCGTCAATCATGAAGCCCAGGTCGCCGGTGCGCAGGAAGGGCCCCTCCTCGCTGCCCTGGATGCGCGCCTGGAAGGTCTCCGCGTTCGTCTCCTCGCGCCCCCAGTAGCCGTGGGTGACGTGGGGGCCCGCCGTCCAGATTTCGCCCACCTCACTTGGAGCGCACGCCACCAGCGTCTCCGGGTTCACGATGCGGATGAGGCTGTCACCCCAGCTCCGCCCGGAGCTGACGAGCGTCCGCGCGGACGGGCCCGGCTGCGTCAGCACGGCGCGGTGCTGCTCGAGCGCCTCCGACTCCACGGTGAGGTGACGTGGCAGCTCGGCGCTGATGCCTCCCGACACGAAGAGCGTCGCCTCCGCGAGCCCATAGCAGGGATAGAGGGCCTCCCGGCGGAAGCCCGCGGGCGCGAAGGTGTCCGCGAAGTGCGCCAGCGTGTCGGCGCGCACGGGCTCCGCGCCATTGAAGGCGACGCGCCACGAGCTCAGGTCCAGCGAGGCGAGCTGCTCCGGCTTCACCTTCCGCGTGCAGAGCGCATAGCCGAAGTTGGGACCGCCGCTCGTCGTCGCGCGGTACTTCGTGATGGCGGACAGCCAGCGGATGGGGCGCTGCAGGAAGGACCAGGGCGACATCACGACGGAGTGTGTGCCCAGGTACATCGGCTGGAGCACGATGCCGATGAGCCCCATGTCGTGGTACAGCGGCAGCCAGCCGCACGTGGTGTTCTGCTCGTCGTGGCTGAAGCCCTGGCGAATCATCTCCTCGTTCGACAGCAGGTTCCGGTGCAGCACCATCACGCCCTTGGGCGTCGACGTGGAGCCTGACGTGTACTGGAGGAAGGCCAGCGAGTCGCCGGTGATGGCGGGGCGCTTCCAGCCATCCTCCAGCCCTTCCTCCAGCGCGTCCGTGGCAATCCAGCGGATCTCCTTCAGGACGGGGTAGGAATCGGCCAGCGCGTTCACGCTCTCCAGGATTTCGCGCGTGGTGAGCGCGAAGCGCGGCTTCGCATCCTGGAGGATGGAGAGGATGCGATTGACGGCCTGGAGCTGCACGGGCGGATAGGCGGGTACCGCGGCGACGCCCGCGTACAGGCTGCCAAAGAACGCCGCGATGTAGTCCAGCCCGGGGGGATACAGCAGCAGCGCGCGCTCTCCGGCGCCCTTGTGCTCCTGTAGCGCCGCGGCGATGGCGCGGGCCTGACGGTCCAGCTCGCCATAGGTCCAGGTGGTCTCCTGGCCTTCGACGTCCTGGAGATAGGTGTAGGCGCGGGCCTCGTTCTGATTCGAGGCGCGCCAGCGCAGCAGGTCGGTCAGGGTCTGCACGGAACGGCTGGGACTCGGCACGGCGGGGCTCCTTGGGAAAGTCGTGGGAAGTGTGGGGAGGCTTCAAGGGCTCACCGCGGGCTGGGCGGAGGGCGCCTCCAGCGGGGGCGCCTCCAGCTCGCGCAGTGGGCGGTAGAGCGTGGACAGCAGCGTCATGAGAATCGACAGCGCGCCCGCGATGAGGAACATCACGGCGATGCCCCGGCCCGGGCCCTCGCCGACGAACGCACCCAGCAGGGGGACGAGCGCTCCCCCCGAGGCCATGGCGGGTTCAAAGACGTGGTCCGCCAGCGGTCCGGCCAGTGTGTACGCCAGCGGCAACATGGCGCCGGTGATGGTGCTGGTGAAGGCGAAGACCCGGCCGCGCAGCGCCAGGGGCACGATGCGCTGGAGCAGGGCCTGGCTGGATCCATTGATGATGGGCAGGCCGAAGAAGAACGCGAAGGCGACACCGGCCAGGACGGGGACGGCGGTGGCCAGCCCGACGCTGATGAGCGCGAGGCCACAGGTGAGCTGGAACCCGAGCACGCCATGCACCAGCCGCTTGGGCCCACCCCAGGCGCTGATGACCAGGCTGCCCACCAGCATGCCAACGCCCCCCGCCGTGGTGAGCGCGCCCAGCGTCCGCACGTCCGCGAACGACAGGACCAGCGGCGTGACGAGCACCTCGACGGTGCCTGTCAGGAAGTTGCTGGCCGCGAGGAAGCCGATGAGCGCGAGCAGTCCTGGCGTCGCGCGAAGGTAGGCGCCGCCAGCCCGGATGGCCGCTAGCAGCGGCACCCGCTCCTCGCCAGACCCAGACACGAGGTGTTCCCGGGGGATGCGCGCCAGGAGCAGGGGCAGCGTGCCGAGCACCAGCGTCGTCGCGTCGATGAGCAGGATGCCCTTGAGCTCGATGAGCTCCAGCAACGTGGCGCTCAACAGGGGCGCCACCAACTGGGAGAACGCGAGCCCGATCTGCACCAGGCCGTTGGCCCGACCCAGGTGCCGTGGCGGCACCACCGTGGAGACGAGGACGGCGAAGGCGGGCTGTTGGAACGCGCTGGCCACCGACACCACGGCGGTGGTGACGTAGGCATGCCAGGGCTGCAGCAGCCCGTTGAACAGCAGCAGCGCCAGCACGAGGCTCGACAGGCCCGCGGCCGTGTCGCTGAGCACCATCACCCAGCGGCGGTTCCAGCGGTCCACCAGCGCTCCGGCCACGGGCCCGAGCAGGATGGCGGGCAGCGTCGCGGAGAGCATGACCAGCGCGTACTGCGTCACGTCGCCCGTCGTCTTGTACGTCCAGACGCCGAGCGCGAAGCTCGTCAGCCCAGAGCCCAGCAGCGACAGGACCTGTCCCAGCCAGATGGAGACGGCGGTCTTCATGGGGAAGGCCGGCGCCGCCGTCATCGAAGGGCCCCGGCGCGGAGGAGGCCCTGGCGGACGTGCTCCGCCAGCACCTGGACGTGAGGCGCGGCCAGCATCGTCATGTGGTCTCCCGGCACCGTCACGGGCGTGACGGCCGCGGAGGCGTGGTGGCCCCAGCCCCAGCTCGGGTCGTCCGTGAAGGACTCGGGGACGATGCCGTCTTCCTCGTGCCGCTCCTGGGCCCGGAAGAGGGCGACGGGGACGGGGAGCGTGTCCCGGGGGACGTAGTCAATCGCGTACGCGGCCTTGTAGACCTCGATGAAGCCCTGGACCTGCTGGCTGTCCGCGCCATCGGGGAGGAGGCCTGCTTGGACCAGCCTGCGCGTCAGGTGCTCGTGGCGCGCCTCGGGAGCCAGCGGCCGGAGTGTCTCGGCGGAGATGCCCAGGTCCACGCCATAGAGGCGGCCCGCCGTGCTCGCGACGGAGGCCATCCAGTCCGCGTCGTCGAACGGGGGCGCCTCGCTTGGCGGCGCCTCGTTCACCGGGACGGTGGTGTTGAGGATGCCCAGGAAGGCAATCGGCTCGCCCTGCTTCCGGAGCTGCTGCGCCATCTCGAAGGCGACCCAGCTCCCGAAGGAGTGGCCCAGCAGGTGGTAGGGCCCCTGAGGCTGTACCTGCTTGAGCGCCTCGACGTAGCACGCGGCCATCTCCTCGACGGAGCGGTGCGGCTGTGCGCGGCCATCCAGCCCGCGTGCCTGGAACGCATGCACCGGCAGGGTGGGGCCCAGCGCCTGGGCCAGCTCGCGGAGGTAGACGGCGTTGCCGCCGGCACCCGGGACGCAGAACAGGGCGGGGCGGCCTACTCCCGGCTGGAGCGTCACCAGCGGCGACCACGGGGCGGGCGCCGCCTCTTCGTGAAGCGCCTTGGCGAGCTGCTCCAGCGCGGGGTTCTGGAAGAGGACCGACAGCGGAAGGGCTCGGCCGAACTGCTCGCGGATGCGCACCATCAGCCGGACGGCCAGCAATGAATGGCCGCCCTGGTCGAAGAAGTTGTCGTGCGCGCCGATGGGGCGCACCGCCAGCAGCTCCTCCCAGATGGCCGCGAGCCGGGTCTCCACCTCGTCGCGTGGGGCGACGAAGCCGTCCTGCGCGTCGCGGCGGACGCTCTCCGGCGCGGGCAGGGCCTTGCGGTCCACCTTGCCGTTGGGCGTCAACGGGAACGCCGACAGGATGACGAAGGCCGCGGGCACCATGTACGGCGGCAGGTGCTTCTTGAGGTGCTGCCGCAAGTCCTCGGCCGTTGCCACGTCCGGCGCCGTGAGCGTGAGGTAGGTGACGAGCTGCTTGTTGCCCGCGTCCTCGTGGACGAGCAGCTCCACGGCCTGGACCGCCGGGTGCTCCAGCAGCTTCGCCTTGATTTCATCCAGCTCGATGCGGTGGCCGCGAAGCTTCACCTGCGTGTCGTTGCGGCCGATGAAGGCGAGGGTGCCGTCCTCCGTGTACCGGGCCAGGTCGCCCGTGCGGTACAGGCGCGCGCCCGGCGTGGCGCTGAAGGGGTTGGGCACGAAGCGCTCGGCGGTCAGGTGCGCCTGGCCCCAGTAGCCACGCGCGAGCCCGTCTCCGCCCACGAAGAGTTCCCCTGGAATGCCGATGGGCACTGGCTGCATCGCGCTGTCCAGCAGGTACATCTGCGTGTTGGCGAAGGGGCGGCCAATGGGGACGATCTGCTCGCTGGGCGCGGGCTCCGGCTGCTCGAAGTACGTGCTGTCGATGGTGGCTTCGCTCAGGCCGTAGGAGCTCACCAGCCGCGTGTCCGGGCCGCACAGGCCGCGGAGCTGGTGGTACTCGCGCATGTCCCAGGTGTCGGAGCCGACGATGAGCAGGCGCATGAAGTCCAGCCGGAGCTGGTGCTCCTGGAGGTGCCCCATCAGCAGGCGGGCGACGGCGGGGACGAACTCGCCGCTGTCCACCTGCTCGCGCTGCATCAGCCCGTAGAGCTTCTCGGGCTCGAGCAGCCATTCACGCGGGCAGAGGACCAGCGTCTTCCCCGCGCCGAGCGCCCGGGCGAGGTCGCCGGAGAACACGTCGAAGGAGAAGCTCGCCATCTGGAGGTGGGCGCGCAGCTCGGGCAGCCGGTAGTCGCGCTCCCAGGCGAGGTAGGCGTTGGCGAAGCTCCGGTGCGAAATCATCACGCCCTTGGGGCGGCCCGTGGAGCCTGACGTGTAGACGACGTAGGCGAGGTGCTCGGGGCTCGCGCCGCCTTCGGGCGTCGTCGCGGGCCTCGCGGCGATGGCTTCCGCGTCCGTGTCGATGTCCACCACGGGCGGCAGCGGCGCGGACAGGAGGGACGCCAGGCCCTGGCGGGTGACGAGCACCGCGGGCCGGCTGTCCGCGAGCATCAGCGCCGTGCGCTCCGGTGGGTACGACGGATCCAACGGCACGTAGGCGCCGCCCGCCTTGAGCACGGCGAGCACCGCGACCACCATGTCCACGGAGCGGTCCAGGAAGACGCCGGTGATTCGCTCGGGCCCCACGCCCACGGCGCGCAGGTGGTGCGCCAGTTGGTTGGCCTTCGCGTTGAGCTGCGCGTAGGTGAGCCGGCGCTCGGGGTCCGTGACGGCGATGGCGTCAGGCGTGCGCGCCGCGTGCGCCTCGATGAGGTGATGAAGGCACGTGCCCGGGGGCACGTCGAGCCGGGCCTGGTTCCAGTCGCGCAGGATGCGCTGACGCTCCTTCGGCGGAAGCACCGGCAGCTCGATGAGCCGCTGCGCCGGGTTCGCGGCGATGCCCGCGAGCAGCGTCTGGAAGTGGGCGACCATCCGCTCGACGGTGGAGGCGTCGAAGAGGTCCCGGTTGTATTCCCAGATGCCTTGCAGGCCACCGGCCTCCTCGGAGAACCACAGCGTCAGGTCGAACTGCGCGAAGGCTTCACCCGAGACGCTGAAGGACTCCATCCGCAGCGCGCCCAGCTCGGCGGGCGGCGTGGGCGTGTTCTGGAGCACCAGCATCACCTGGAAGAAAGGGGAGTGGCTGGTGTCTCGCGACGGCGCCAGCTCCTCCAGCAGCTTCTCGAAGGGGATGTCCTGGTGCCCGTAGGCCCCCAGCGTCACGTCCACCACGCGCCGCAGCAGCTCCCGGAAGGTGGGGTTGCCTTCGAGCCCCGTGCGCATGACGAGCGTGTTGAGGAAGAAGCCGATGAGGGGCTCCACCTCCGTCCGGTTCCGGTTCGCGATGTACGTGCCGACGCTGATGCGCGGCTCGCGCGTGTAGCGGTGCAGCAGCGTCTGGAGCGCCGCCAGCAGCACCATGTAGAGCGACGCCTTCTCCTGCGTCCCCAGCGCCTTCAGTTGCTGGGCCACCGCCGGGTCCACCTGGAAGCTCCGCTTGCCGCCCGCGTAGGTGCGCACGCGCGGGCGCGGCCGGTCGGTGGGCAGCTTGAGCGCGCTGTCGCTCCCTTCGAGCTGCCGCCGCCAGTAGTCGAGCTGCGCCGCCAGCACGTCGCCCTGCATCCACTGCTGCTGCCAGGCCGCGAAGTCCGCGTACTGGAGCGGGAGGTCCGGCAGCGGTGACGGCTTGTCCTGAGAGAAGGCGGCGTAGAGCGCCGTCAGCTCCTGGACGAAGATGCCGGTGGACCAGCCGTCCGACACGATGTGGTGTACGACGAGCAGGAGGACGTGGTCCTCGTCGCCCATGCGCACCAGCCTCGCGTGGAGCAGGGGCCCCGCCGCGAGGTCGAAGGACGTCCCCGCGAGTTGGAGCGCCAGCTCCTCGCACAGGGGCCCGCGCCTGGTGGCTGGCAGGTAGCTCAGGTCCAGCACGCCCAGCGACAGCGTCAGCTCCGGGAGGATGCGCTGCTGGGGTTCGCCGTCCTTCGCGACGAAGGTCGTGCGCAGCGCCTCATGGCGTCGGATGACCTCGTTCAGCGCGCGCTCCAGGGAGGGGACGTGGAGCGGCCCGGTGAGGCGCACGAACTCCGGGATGTTGTAGGCGGGCGTCCCTGGCTCGAACTGGTCCAGGAACCAGAGCCGACGCTGGGGGAAGGAGAGCGGCAGCGGCTGCTCGCGTGAGGCGCGCGGGATTCCAGGCGTGCGCGCCTCCTCCTTCGGCGCCGCGACCACGTTCTGCTGCCGCAGCTTCTTGAGCACCGCCTCGCGCTTCTCCGGGGAGAGGTTCGCGAGCTTCTTGAGCAGCTCACTCATTCGTCCCCTCCAGGAGCTTCTCCAGGTCCGCGTCCGACAGGTCGCCGACGTCCTCCATGGCCGCGGCCAGCGCGGCCTCATCCACGCCTTCCAACTGCGCGAGCACCACCTGCTCCGCCAGCCCCGCGATGGTGGGGTGCTCGAAGAGGGCGCGCAGCGGCAGCGTCACCTGGAACATCGCGTTGGTGCGCGAGATGATCTGCGTGGCCAGCAGCGAGTGCCCGCCCACGTCGAAGAAGTCGTCCGTGACGCCCAGCGACGCCTGGCCCAGCACGTCCTTCCAGAGCGTCAGCATGCTCGACTCCGTCTCCGAGCGGGGCTCGACCAGACACTGCTCGCCCGTGCGCTGGTTCGCGTCCGGCGCCGGGAAGGCCTTGCGGTCCACCTTGCCGTTCGGGCTCAGGGGGATGGCCTCCAGGCGCACGAAGACGGCCGGCACCATGTAGTCGGGCAGGCGCTCCCGCAGGTGCTCACGGAGCACCGCCGTGTCGCTGAGGTCCGAGCCCACCACGTAGGCGACGAGCCTGCGGGGCATCCCCGGGTCCTCGCGCAGCAGCACCACCGCGCCCTGGACGGCCGGGTGCTTGCCCAGCGCGGACTCGATTTCGCCCAGCTCGACGCGGAAGCCGCGCAGCTTCACCTGCGTGTCCGCCCGGCCGAGGAACTCCAGGTCGCCTCCCGGCAGGTACCGCGCCCTGTCACCCGTGCGGTAGAGCCGCGCGCCGGGCTCGGTGGCGAACGGGTCGGGGACGAAGCGCTCCGCGCTCAGGTCGGGGCGGTGGCAGTAGCCGCGCGCCACGCCCTCGCCGCCGATGAAGAGCTCACCCGCGATGCCGGCGGGCACCGGCTGCTGATGCGCGTCCAGCACGTAGAGGCGGTTGTTGGCGAAGGGACGGCCAATGGGGACCAGCTGCGTGTCGCTCAGGCCCAGGTCGCCGCTCTCGAACCAGGTGCTGTCGATGGTCGCCTCGCTGACGCCATACGAGTTGATGAGCCGCGTGTCGTCGCCGATGACGGCCTGGAGGCGGTGGTACTCATTCACGTACCAGGCGTCGGAGCCGGCCACGAGGACGCGCATGAAGTCCAGCGTCTGGCCCGTCTCCTCCAGGTGCTGGAGCAGCCCGCGCAGCACGGCGGGGACGAACTCGGCGCAGTCCACGGCCTGCTCCTTCATCAAGGCGAGCAGGTAGGGCGGTTCGAGCAGCCACTCCCGCGGGCAGAGCACCAGCTTGCCGCCCGAGCACAGCGCCCGGGACAAGTCCCCCGCGAACACGTCGAAGGAGAAGCTGGCCATCTGCAGGTGGCTACGGCAGTGCTCCCGCAGGCCGTAGCTCCGCTCCCAGCCGAGGTATGCGTTGGTCCAGCTCCGGTGCGAAATCATCACGCCCTTGGGCGTGCCCGTGGAGCCGGAGGTGAAGACGACGTAGGCCAGACTGTCCAGCGTGGTGAGCCGCGTCGGAGCCTGAATGGGCAGGGCCGCGCGCGCTGGTGCCTCCGTGTCCAGCAGGTAGAGGGAAACCTCGGGGTTGACGAAGGTCTCCACCAGGGATTGCTGGGTGAGCAGCAGGGAGAGCCGGGCCTCGGAGGCCATACGCGCCAGTCGCTCGGCCGGGTAGGTGGGGTCGAGCGGGACGTAGGCGCCGCCCGCCTTGAGGATGCCCAGCAGCGCCACCAGCAGCTCCGGCGTCCGCTCCAGGCACACGCCCACCAGCACCTCGGGGCCAATGCCCCGGGCGCGCAGGTGGTGCGCGAGCTGGTTCGCCTTCGCGTCGAGCTGCCCGTACGTGAGCGAGCCCGCCTCCGGCGCGACCACGGCGACCGCGTCCGGCGTCCGCTGGACCTGCGCCTCGAAGAGCTCGTGCAGGCAGGCGCCCAGCCCGGGGACGTGCGTGTCGTTCCAGTCGACCAGCACCTCACGACGGGCCTCCCGCGTGAGCAGCGACAGCTCCCACAGGTGCTGGTCCTCCGCGCCGAGGATGCCCACCAGGACCGTCTGGAGCTGCTCCAGCAGCCGCGCCATGGCCTCCGCGCCGAGGCGCGGGGACTCGAAGTCCAGGTTCAGCATCAGCTCCTTGTCCGCGTGGGCGGAGAGCGTCAGCGGATAGTTGGTGCGCTCCTGGGCGGTGACGTCGCGCACCTCCAGCGCGCCCGCGCCCTGCCGCACCGAGTCCTCCACGGGGTAGTTCTCGAAGACGACGAGGCTCTCGAAGAGCGGGGTGCCACGCGGCACGGGGCTCCAGCCCTGGACCTTGACCAGCGGCGCGTACTCGAACGGCGCCCGCTCCACCTGCCACGCCTGGAGCGCCTTCAGCCAGTCCACCACCTTGCTTTGGGCCGGCAGCGACACGCGGGCCGGCAGCGTGTTGATGAACAGGCCCACCATCTGCTCCACGCCCGGCAGCTCCGGCGGACGGCCCGCGACGGTGACGCCGAAGACGACGTCGTCCTGTCCCGCGTGACGTCCGAGCACCAGCGCCCAGGCCGCCTGGACCAGCGTGCTGAGCGTCACCTGGTGCCGCCGCGAGAAGGCGCGGAGCTGCTCCGTCAGCTCGGCGGACAGGTGGACCTTGCGCTCGCCCATGACCTGCGGCGCGGTGCGCGCCTGCCCCCCCGTCTCACCGGGGAGGGGCGTGGGCTCTCCGAAGCCTTGCAGCGCCTGCTTCCACCAGGACTCCGCCTGCGAAACCTCCCGGCTCTGGAGCCAGGCGATGTAGTCGCGGAACACCGGCGGCTGCTCCAGGCGCAGCGGCTGCTGGCGGAGCTGCGCGTCGTAGAGGGCCAGCATCTCGTTGAGGACGCGGCCCACGCTCCAGCCGTCGAGCAGCAAGTGGTGGAAGCTCCACACCACACGCCACGTCCGGACGCCCAGGCGCAGGACGCCCACGCGCATCAGCGGGGCCCGCTTCAAGTTGAAGCCCCGCGCCCGGTCCGCGTCCATCCAGGCCGACAGCCGGGTCTGCTGCTCCGGCTCGGACAGGTGGCTCCAGTCCTGCTCTTCCCACGGCAGCACGGCCTTGCGGTTCACGAGCTGGAGCGGCGCTTCCAGCTCCTCACCCACGAAGCAGGTGCGGAGGATGGGGTAGCGCGCCATCACCTGCTGCCAGGCCTCGCGCAGCGCCTCGCGGTTCAGGTCCGCGTCCAGCGTCCACGCCGCGCGCTCGAAGTACATCCCCGAGTCCGGGTCGAGCATGGCGTGGAAGAGCATGCCCTGCTGCATGGGCGACAGCGGATAGAGGTCCTCCATGCCCGGGTGCGACCGCATCAGGTCGTTCAGCGTGGCCTGCGTCACCTTCGCCAGCGGGAAGTCCACCGGCGAGAACCGCGCCGCGTCCTCGCCGCGCCGCTGGTCCACCAGGGCCCGGAGCGCGCGGAGGTAGCCCTGCGCCAGCGCGCCCACCGTGGTGCGCTGGTGCAGCGCCTCGCTGTAGGTGAAGGACACCTCCAGCTTGCCTCCGAAGACGTGGGCATTCACCTCCAGCACCTGCCGCCGCTGGCCGAGCGCCCCTTGCTGCGCGCCGAAGGACTCGTCCGCGGGCGCCAGCAGCGACGAGGTGGGCAACGCCGAGTCGAGCTGGCCCAGGTAGTTGAAGGCCACCGCCGCCTCCGGCTGCGCACGGAGCCGGGAGCCTCGCTCGTCCTGGCGCAGGTAGCGCACGAGGCCATAACCCAGGCCCTTGCGCGGCACCCGCCGCAGCGAATCACGTACGGCGCGGAGCTCGTCACCTACGCTGCCATCCCGAGGCAGCTCCAGCGTCACCGGGTAGGCGCTGGTGAACCAGCCCACGGTGCGGCTCAGGTCCACGCCGTCGAACAGGTCCTCGCGGCCATGGCCTTCCAACTGGACGCGCAGCCGGCGCTGTCCCGTCCAGGTGGAGAGGGCCTGCGCGAGCGCCGTCAGCAGCACCTCGTCGATGCGGGCGCGCCAGGCCGTCGGCACCTCCTGAAGCAGCAGCCGGGTCTCCTCGACCTCCAGCGCCACCGTCAGCGTGCGCGCGGACGCCAGGGTGTTGTCGCCGTCCGCGGTGTCTACGGGGAGCGGCGCCGTGTCTTCACCCTGGCTCAGCCAGGAGTCGGCTTCGTGTTCCAGCTCCTCGCTGGCCGCGAAGGACTCCAGGCGACGCGCCCATTCCTGGAAGGACGTCGTCTTCGGAGGCAGCGCCACCGGCTGCCCCTGGCTGAGCTGCTGACACGCCGTCTCCAGGTCCATGAGCAGGACACGCCAGGACACGGCGTCCACCGCGAGGTGGTGGATGCCGAGCAGCAGCCGGTCGCCACGCTGGGGCCCCAGGTGGAAGCGCACGGCCACCACCAGCGGCGCCTCGTCCAGCCGGAAGCCCGACTGGGCACGCAGGCCCTCTTCCTCCAAGGCGGCGCGCTGCGCGGCCTCGTCCAGGCCGGACAGGTCAACCTCGCGCAGCGTCACGGTGCTGTCGAGCCCCAGGCTCTCCTGACGCCAGCCGTCGGCGGTCCGCTCGAAGCGCAGGCGGAGCGCGTCGTGGTGCGCGACCAGGGCCCGCAGCGCGTCCTGGAGCACGGCCGCGGCGACGGGCTGACGCAGGCCCAGCAGCAGCGACTGGTTGTAGTGATGGAGGTGCGGGAGCCGCCACTCGAAGAACCAGTGCTGGATGGGCGTGAGCGGGACGGCGCCCGTCACGGGGCCTTGCTCGCTCTCCACGACCTGGGCCTGACCCACATGCGGGGCCAGGGCGGCGATGGTCTGGTACTGGAAGAACTGTCGCGGGCTGATGTGCAGCCCGGCCTCCAGCGCCCGCGCGATGACCTGGATGCTGACGATGGAGTCGCCACCCAGCTCGAAGAAGTTGTCGTGGATGCTGACGCGCTCGCGGGACAGCACCTTCGCCCAGATGTCCGCCAGCGCCTGCTCCACCGGGTCGCGAGGCGCGACGTGGACGTGCTCGCGCTTCACGTGCTCCTGCGCCAGCGAGGGCAGGGCCTCGCGGTCCACCTTGCCGCTGGCCGTCAGCGGCATGGCCTTCAGCATGATGAAGGCGGACGGCACCATGTACTCGGGCAGGCGCGACTCCAGGGCCCGGCGCAGGGCGTCCTGCTCGGGCGGCTGCTCCACATCGTCGGCGACGACGTAGGCCACCAGTTGCTTGCGGCCCGGGGTCTCCTCCCGCACCAGCACCGCGGCGTCCTGTACCTCCGGGTGCCCGGCCAGCGCCGCTTCGATTTCGCCCAGCTCGATGCGGAAGCCGCGCAGCTTCACCTGGTGGTCCAGGCGGCCCAGGAACTCCAGCCGCCCTTCGGCCAGCCAGCGCACCCGGTCTCCCGTCCGGTACAGCCGTCCTCCGGGCTCCACCGCGAACGGGTCCGGCACGAAGCGCTCGGCGCTCAGGTCCGGCCGGCCCAGGTAGCCGCGCGCGACGCCCACGCCGCCGATGAACAGCTCACCCGGCACGCCCACGGGCACCGGCTGCAAGTGGCCATCCAGCACGTAGAGCCGGACGTTGGCCCACGCGCGGCCGATGCCCAGCCGGTCGGGGTCCACGGCCTCGTCCACCGACGCGCAGATGGTCGCCTCGGTGGGGCCGTAGGCGTTGATGAAGCGTCGGGACTTCAGCCACCGGCGCGCCAGCTCCGGCGAGCAGGCCTCGCCCGCGGAGACGACGGACTCCAGCTTCGGCAACGCCTCCGGCTCCAACTGCGCCAATACCGACGGCGTCAGCGTGACGCCCGTGATCTCCTGCGCGGCCAGCAGTCCCTGGAGCGGCGCGCCGGGCATGATGGCGTCCCGGGGCGCGAGGCAGAGCTGTGCGCCCGCGAGCAGCGTGGAGAACACCTCACACACCGACGCGTCGAAGCCGAAGGCGGCGAACTGCAGCACGCGGCTCTTCTCGTGGACGCGGTGGGCCTGGATGGCGGCCAGCGCCGTGTTGCACAGGCCCCGGTGGGGCAGCAGCGTGCCCTTGGGCCGCCCCGTCGAGCCCGACGTGAAGATGATGTACGCGAGGTTGTCCTCGGACATCTCCACCGCGGGCGACGTTCGCGGCTGGCTGGCGATGAGCGGCCAGTCCGTGTCCAGGCAGACCAGCAACCCGAGCGCGGGGAGCTCATCCGCCAGGTGCTCCTGCGTGACGAGCACCGGGATGGCCGCGTCACGCATCATCAGCGTCAGCCGCTCCACCGGATAGGACGGGTCCAGCGGCAGCCACGCGCCTCCGGCCTTGAGGATGCCGAGGATACCGACTACCAGCTCCAGCGAGCGGTCCACGCACAGGCCCACGCGGACCTCGGGCCCCACGCCGGACGTCTTCAGGTGCCAGGCGAGCTGGTTCGCCCGCGCGTCCAGTTCGCGGTACGTGAGCTGCTGTCCCTCGAAGGACACCGCCACCGCGTCTGGCGTCCGTGCCGCCTGCTGCTCGAAGAGGTGATGCGCGCAGAGGCCCGGGCTTCGGGGCGTGGCGGTGTCGTTCCACGCCAGCAGCGACTGCTGACGCTCCGGCTGGGACAGCAGCGGGAGTCGCGAGACGCGCGCTTCTGGAGCGGCCAGGGCGCCCAGGAGCAGCTCACGCAGGTTGCCCATCATCCGGTCGATGGTGGCCGCGTCGAACAGGTCGGTGCTGTACTCGCACAGGCACTCCAGGCCCTGCTCCGTCTCCGTGGCCACCCACGTCATGTCGAACTTGGCGGCGCCGGTGGTGCTGGTCTCCTCGCGCAGCGTCAGCCCGTCCAGGTGGAGGTCGGAGGACGGCGCGTTCTGGAGGATGATCTTCACCTGGAACAGCGGCGAGTAGCTGAGGTCGCGCTCCGGGTTGAGCGCCTTCACCAACTCCTCGAAGGGGAGGTCCTGGTGGGCGTAGGCATCCAGCGCCACCCGCCGCGTCTGCGCCAGCAGCGCGCGGAAGCTGGGGTCCCCGCTCAGGTCGCCACGCATGACGAGCTGGTTGATGAAGAAGCCGATGAGCCCTTCGGTGCCAGAGCGGTTGCGGTTGGCGATGTCCGTGCCGACGACGATGTCCGTCTCGCCGGTGTAGCGGTGCATCAGCGTCTGGAAGGCCGCCATCACCGCCATGAACGGGGTGACGCTCTCCTTCCGGCAGAGCGCCTGCAACGACTTGGCCGCCTCCACGGGCAGCAGCACGCCCCGCTGCGTGGCGCCGCGGAAGCTCTGCACTGGAGGCCGTGGACGGTCCGTGGGGAGGTCCAGATGGGGCGGAGCCCCGGTGAGCCGCTGCTTCCAGTAGTCGAGCTGCCGTTCCAGCACGGGGCCGGACAGCCACTCCCGCTGCCACCGCGCGTAGTCCGCGTACTGGACAGGCAGGGCGGCCAGCGGCGGCGGCTGGCCCGCGGACAGGGCGCCATAGAGCTCGGCGACCTCGCGGACGAGCACGGACAGGGACCAGCCGTCCGCGATGATGTGGTGCAGCGTCAGCAGCAGCAGGTGCTCCTGGTCATCCAACTGGATGAGCCCAATCCGGCAGAGCGGGCCGCGCGTCAGGTCAAAGGGACGGCGGGCCTCCTCATCGGACAGGCGGCGCGCTTCGACTTCACGGCGCTCGGGCGGAAGGCCGCGCAGGTCGGCGGTCTCCACCTTCGGCGCCGCGGGCGGGTGGATGACCTGGACAGGCGTCTGGCCATTCATCCGGAACGTCGTGCGCAGCGACTCGTGGCGGCGGATGATCGCCTCCAGGCAGCGCTGCACGGTGTCTGGATTCAACGCGCCCGTCAGCCGGATGACGGCGGGCATGTTGTAGAAGGGGCTGTCCGGCTCCATCTGGTACAGGAACCAGAGGCGCTGCTGCGCGAAGGACAGGGGCAGCTCGCCCTCGCGGGAGGAGGGCACGAGCGGCGGGGGCGGCGCTTCACCGGCCTGCTGGGCCTGGAGGACCTGGACGCGCTCCGACAGCGTGGCGATGGTGGGCGCCTCGAAGAGCGCCGCGATGGGCAGCTCCACGCCGAAGGCCTCGCGAATCCGCGACACCACGCGCGTGGCCAGCAGCGAGTGGCCACCCAGGTCGAAGAAGTGGTCGTGGATGCCCGCCCGGTTCGTGCGCAGCACGTCCGACCAGATGCTGGCCATCAGCTCCTCGGTGCCGTTTCGCGGCGCCGCGTGTGACTCGGAGGACAGCAGGCCGTCGGGTACGGGGAGGGCCTTGCGGTCCACCTTGCCGTTGGCCGTGAGCGGCAGGGCCTCCAGCGCGACCAAGGCGGCGGGCACCATGTGCTCGGGCAGCCGCTGCTGGAGGAAGGCGCGCAGGCCGGCCGTATCCACCGCCGTGCCCTCGTGCGGGATGACGTAGGCGGCCAGCCGCTGGTCGCCGGGGACGTCCTCGCGCACGAGGACGACCGCGTCCCGCACGGACGCGTGCTGACGAACGGTGGCTTCGATTTCGCCCAGCTCGATGCGGTAGCCGCGCAGCTTCACCTGCCCGTCGCGGCGGCCCAGGAACTCCAGCGTGCCGTCCGGCAGGAAGCGGGCCTGGTCGCCCGTGCGGTAGAGGCGCTGTCCCGGCTGCTGGCTGAACGGATCCGGCACGAAGCGCTCGGCGGTGAGGGCAGGGCGGCCCAGGTAGCCGCGCGCCACGCCGGTGCCGCCGATGTAGAGCTCGCCCGAGACGCCCACCGGCACCGGCTGCATGCGCGCGTCCAGCACGTAGAGCGCCGTGTTGGCGATGGGCCGGCCGATGGGGACGATGCCGCCGGGCAACTCGCCCGCGCTGACGTCGTGGATGGAGCAGCCGACCACCGTCTCCGTGGGGCCGTACTCGTTGATGAGCCGGACCTGGGGCGCGTGCTTGCGCCAGAAGGCCACGGTGGAGGGCGGCAGGGCCTCGCCACCCACGACGAAGGTGCCGGTCAGCTTCGCCAGGGCCTCTGGCGCCATCAGCCCGGACAGCACCTGGAGGTGGGCCGGCGTGAGCTTGACCATGTCATGCCCTCGCGGCTGCTGAAGCGCGAGCGCGAGCGCTTCCACCTCGCGCCCCGAAGGCACCAGGTGGACGGTCGCTCCGGCGAGCAGCGGCGTGAGGAGGCTGGTGATGGTGGCGTCGAACGCGATGGATGTGTGGACCAGCGAGCCCTGGCCCGGCTTCACCGCGTAGGCGTCCTGAGCCCACGTCAGGTAGTTGAGCAGGCCGCGCTGCGTGAGCAGCGTGCCCTTGGGCAGGCCCGTGGAGCCCGAGGTGTAGATGACGTAGGCCAGCGAGTCGCCGGAGGCGGTCGCGGCCGGTGCACCCGAGGGCAACGTCGCCAGCCGGGCCGCTTCCTGCTCCACCAGGAGCCGGGGCACGCTGGAGGCCGCGAAGGTGGCCTCATGCGCCTGCGTGGTGAGCAGCACCACGGCGCGCGAGTCGGACAGCATGTACGCCAGCCGCTCGGCGGGATAGCTCGGGTCCAACGGCAGGTAGGCCGCGCCGGCCTTGAGCGTGGCCAGGATGCTGATGACCAGCTCGATGGAACGGTCCACTCCCAGCGCCACCACGCGCTCCGGGCCCGCGCCCAGCGACAGCAACTGATGCGCGAGCTGATTGGCGCGCATGTCCAGCTCGCTGTACGTCATCGTCCGCTCGCCATCGACCACGGCGAGCGCGTCCGGCGTGGCGGCGGCGCGAGCCTCGAAGAGCGCCTGGAACGTGGGCTCCACGGGCAGCGCGGCGGCGGTGTCGTTCCACTCCACGAGCATCCGGCGCTGTACGTCGGCGGGCAGCGGGCTGGAGGTGTGGTGCGGGGCGTCGGACTCGAAGGCCAGCGCGTGGAGGACGCGCGCGAAGCACGCGCCAATCTGCTCCACCTGGGCGTGCTCCAGCTCGACGGCGTTGTAGTCCAGCTCCAGCGTGAGCTCCTGCGTGTGGGGCTCGGTCTGGAAGTGGACGGCGAGGGTGACGTTGGTGCCCTCGGAGCGGATGGTGCTCAGCGCCTCCAGCTCCGCGAGCGTGCCCGCGATGTCGTGGAGGACGTGGAAGTGCATGTAGTTGAACATGACTTCGTAGAGCGTCTCGCGGCCCCACTGCCGCTGAATCTCCGCCATGGGGTAGCGGCGGTACGGGTAGAGCCCTCGCTCCGCGTCGAAGGCGGCGCGGACCAGTGAGAGCCAACTGCCCGGGGCCAGCTTCAGGCGGAAGGGCACCGTGTTGAGGAAGATGCCGCGCAGCTTCGAGCCATCGCCTTCCTCGGGGCGGCTGTTGACGCCCGTGCCGGTGATGACGTCCTCCTGGCCGCTCAGCACGCTCATCACCTTGAGGTGCGACGCGAGCAGGATGCTCTTGAAGGGCACGCCCGCGCTGCGCGTCAGGGCATTCAGGCCCGCTCCCACCTCGGGAGCGATGGGCACCTTCACCGTGGCGATGCGCGGCTCACCCTCCGCCAGCGGACGGCGCCAGCGCGGAACGCGCATGACCTGTCCGTCCTCCAGCAGCTCGCGCCAGTAGCGCTGGTGGTCCTCGGACGCGAGGGCCTGCCGCTCCATGGCCACGAAGTCGCGGTAGGTGATGCTCAGCGGCTCGAAGCGCGGCGGCTCCTGGTGGTTCACCAGCGCGTAGTAGTGGTTGAACATCTCCACCAGCGTGGAGTGGAGACTCCAGCCGTCGATGATGGCGTGGCACTCCGTGAGCGTGAACTGGAAGTCCCGTTCCCCACGGACGTGCACGAAGAAGCGCAGCAGCGGAGGGCACGCGAGGTCGAAGTGTCGCTGCTTCTCGTCCTCCAGCAGCTTGCGGACCTCGGCGTCCTGCGCGTCGGTGGACAGGTGGCGGACGTCGGTGACCTCGACGGAGAGGTGGGCCTCGCGGTGCACCAACTGCAACGGCTCGCTGTACGACGTCATGTCGAACGCCGTGCGCAGCACGGGCTGACGCGCCGTCACCACCTGCACGGCCTCCACGAAGCGCGCGGCGTCGAACGGCGCCTTCAGTCGCAGATGGAAGCTGTCGGTGTTGTGGTAGATGTTCGAGGTGGGCGCCAGCTCCATGTGGAAGAGCATGCCGGCCTGGATGCGGGCCAGCGGGTAGGCGTCCTCCACGCTCGCGGGCACCTTCGCCCGGTCCTCGGCGGAGATGAGGCTGAAGGGCTCGGTGCGCGGGAAGACCTCACGCGCCGGCTCCGCCTCCCCCGCGGCCTCCGCCAGCTCCGCCACCGTCTGGTGCTGGAAGAGCTGCTGCAACGAGAAGCAGATGTCCTGCTTCTGCGCCAGCGTGAGCACCTGGATGCTCAGGATGGAGTCGCCACCCAGCGCGAAGAAGTTGTCGTGGATGCCCACGCGCGGGACCTCCAGCACCTGCGCCCAGATGGCGCAGAGGGCCTCCTCCACCTTCGTCCGGGGCGCGGCGTACTGGCCAGCCAGGTCCGCGCGCGCGCCGTCGGGCTCCGGCAGGGCCTTGCGGTCCACCTTGCCGTTCGCCGTGAGCGGGAAGCGCTCCAGCATCACGAAGGCGCTGGGGACCATGTAGTCCGGCAGCTTGCCGAGCAGGTGCTGGCGCAGCTCGTTGACGCTGGGCGGAGGCTGCTCGGACGTCGCGACGTAGGCCACCAGGGACTTGTTTCCGGGCGAGCTCTCACGCACGAGCACCAGCGCCTCGCGCACCGCCGGGTGCAGGCTGAGCACCGTCTGGATTTCGCCCAGCTCGATGCGGAAGCCGCGAATCTTCACCTGGTGGTCGATGCGGCCCAGGTACTCGAGCTGCCCGTCCGCGGTGAAGCGCGCCAGGTCGCCCGTGCGGTAGAGCCGGGCACCGGGCTCGCGGCTGAACGGGTGGGGGACGAAGCGCTCCGCCGTGAGCTGCGGCCGGCCCAGGTAGCCACGGGCGAGGCCCGCGCCGCCGACGAAGATTTCACCCGCCACGCCAATGGGCGCTGGCTCCAGCCGCGCGTCCAGCACGTAGAGCTGGAGGTCGGGAATCGCGACGCCAATGGGGCTCTGCTGCGTGCGCTCCGCCTCGGCGGCGTCCATGGGACGGTAGGTGACGTGCACTGTCGTCTCGGTGATGCCGTACATGTTGATGAGCCGAGGCTGGGCGTCCCCGTGCTTGCGGAACCAGGGCACCAGGGTGGCCGGCTCCAGGGCCTCGCCGCCGAAGACGACGTAGCGCAGCGACAGGGGCGGCGCCTCCGCGCCCAGGCGCTCCTCGGCCTGGATGAGCTGACGGAAGGCCGCGGGCGTCTGGTTCAGCACCGTGACGCGCTCATCGCTCAGCAGCCGGAAGAAGGCATCGGGCGAGCGCGAGACGAGATACGGCACCACCACCACCCGGCCGCCGTGGAGCAGGGCGCCCCAGAGCTCCCAGACGGAGAAGTCGAACGCGTACGAGTGGAACAGCGTCCACGCGTCGTGCTCGTTGAAGTGGAACCAGTGCTCCGTCGCCTCGAACAGGCGCATCACGTTGCCGTGCGGGAGCAGGGAGCCCTTCGGCAGGCCGGTGGAGCCCGAGGTGTAGATGACGTACGCGAGCTGCTCCCGCGTCGTCGCGAGTCCAGGGGCGTGGGCAGGCTGCCGCGCGAGCTCCTCGGCGGCTTCATCCAGGATGAGCAGCGCCGCGCCCTCGGCGGGCAGCCGCTCGATGAGGGGCCGCTGCGTCACCACCAGCGACATCCGGCTGTCCGCCACCATGAAGGCCAGCCGGTCCGCGGGATAGGTCGGGTCGAGCGGCACGTAGGCGGCGCCCGCCTTCAGGATGCCGAGGATGCCCACCACCGTGGCCAGGGAGCGCTCCACGCAGAGGCCCACCAACCCCTCGGGCTGGACGCCGCGCGAAGTCAGCGCATGGGCCAACTGGTTGGCCCGAAGGTCCAGCTCCGCGTAGGTGAGGCGCTCTCCGTCGGCGACCACGGCGATGGCGTCGGGGCGCTGGCGCACCTGGGCCTCGAAGCGGCCGTGCAGCGTGTCCGAGCCCGGGAAGGACTTCAGCGCGGGCCAGACCTCGAGGAGCTGATGCCGCTCGGGCGACGTGAGCAGCGGCAGCGCGTCCAGGCGCAGCTCCGCGTTGGCCGCGACTCCCGCGAGCAGCGTCTGGAAGTGCCCCACGAAGCGCTCCAGGGTCGCGCGGTCGAAGAGGTCGCTGTTGTACTCGACGAAGCCCCGCAGGCCGTCCGCGGTCTCCTGGAGGTCCAGCGTCACGTCGAACTTCGACGTCCCCGGTTGCAGGTCCAGTGGCTGGATGGTGACGCCGGGCAGGGCCAGCGCCTGGCCCGCCATGCCCTGGAAGTTGAACGCGGCCTGGAACAGCGGCGTGTAGGCCAGGTTGCGGGCGGGCTGCACCGCCTCCACCAGCTTCTCGAACGGGATGTCCTGGTGCGCATACGCGCCCAGCGTCGCCTCCCGCACGCGCTGGAGCAGCTCGCGGAAGGACGGGTTGCCGGACAGGTCCGCGCGCAGCACCAGCGTGTTGACGAAGAAGCCGATGAGGCCCTCCGTCTGGACCCGGTTGCGGCTGTTCTGCGGCGCGCCGACCAGGATGTCCGTCTGGTGCGTGTAGCGCGACAGCAAGGCCTGGAACGCGGCCAGCACCGTCATGAAGAGGGTGGCGTTCTCACGCTGGCCCACCTGCTGGAGCGCCTTCACCAGCGCCGTCGGCAGGTGCAGGGGCAGGGCGTCTCCGCGCTGCGTCTGGATGGCCGGGCGTGGACGGTCCGTGGGGAGCTGCAACACGGGGGCGCCCGCGAGCTGCTGCTTCCAGTACGTCACGTGCGCGTCGAGCGCGCCCTCCGTCGCCATCCACTCGCGCTGCCACTCGGCGAAGTCCGCGTACTGGATGGGCAGCTCGGGCAGCTTCGGCTCGCGCTGGGCGATGAACGCGCCGTAGAGCTGCGTCATCTCGTGGATGAGGATGCCCAGCGACGCACCGTCCGAGATGATGTGGTGCATCGTCAGCACCAGGCCATGGTCGGTGTCCGCCAGCCGCAGCAGCCGCGTGCGCAGCAGCGGGCCCTTCATCAAGTCGAAGGGCTGGCGAATCTCCTCGGTGGCCAGCCGCCGTGCTTCCGCCTCCCGCCCGGCCGGGGGCAGTGATGACAGGTCAGTGACGGCGAAGGACGCGGTGCCTTCGGGCGCGACGACCTGGACCGGCTGGCCCTCCTCCTGCGCGAAGGTGGTGCGGAGCGATTCGTGCCGTTCCACCAGGACGTCGAAGGCGCGCTGGAGCGCGGCCGTGTCAAGCGTGCCTCCCAGCCGGACCGCGCCAGCGATGTGGTAGCTCGGGTTCTCCGGCTGCATCAGGTGGAGGAACCACAGCCGCTGCTGTGCGAAGGAGACAGGAAAGACAAAGGATTCAGCGCTCATGTCTGAGTAAGAACCGGCCGGCGGAAAAGGTGAGGGCGAGGAACGGGGCAGCGGCGAAGCGGGCCACGCCAGTCGTGGCGTGGACCCGGGGCGCTACTCCTTCTTCGAGGAAGTCGAGTCAGGGAGGTTCAGCTCGGCGCGCGTCGCGGCCTGGACGCGGCGGGCCTGTCGTGGCCGAGCCACCAGCGGCGGAGGCGCGGCGGGCGCACCGGGTTGCTGGAGCGTCTCCAGGTGCTTCGCCAGGGCGTCGAGCGTGGGGTGCTCGAAGAGGACGCGGAGGGACACCTCCACCTTCCAGGACTCCTGGATGCGCGCCACCACCTGGACGGCCTTCATCGACTGGCCCCCCAGGTCGAAGAAGTTGTCGCGCGCGCCGACCTGCTCCACCGCCAGGACGTCGCGCCAGATGGCAGCGAGCTGGACCTCCGTGGGCGTGCGCGGCGCCTCGTAGGCCGCCGAGGCGCGCTGGTTCGCCGACGGCGCGGGGAGCGACTTGCGGTCCAGCTTGCCGTTCGCCGTCCGAGGGAAGGACTCCAGCGTCACGAAGTGGCTCGGCAGCATGTACGCCGGCAGGTGCGCGGCCAGGTGCTGGCGAATCGCCAGGGCTTCGGGCGCGGCCTCGGCGCCGGTGCGCACGTAGGCGACCAGCTCCGCGTGGCCCGACACGTCCCACAGCTTGACGGCGGCTTCCAGGACACCCGGCACCTGCGCCAGCCGGGCTTCAATCTCCCCCAGCTCGATGCGGAAGCCGCGCAGCTTCACCTGTCCATCGCCGCGGCCCAGGTACTCCAACGTGCCGTCTGGCAGCGCGCGCACCAGGTCGCCCGTGTCGTAGAGCCGGCCGCCCGGCGCCTGGCCGAAGGGGTCTGGCACGAAGCGCTCCGCCGTCAGCTCCGGGCGGTGGAGGTAGCCCTGCGCCACGCCGTGTCCGCCGATGTACAGCGCGCCCGTCACGCCCAGGGGCACCGGGTGCAGGGCCGCGTCCAGCACGTACACCTGCGTGTTGCCAATGGGGCGGCCCAGGGTGATGCGGCGGCCCGGCTCCAGGCGCGTGGTGGTGGACCAGATGGTCGTCTCCGTGGGGCCGTACATGTTCCACAGGGACGCGCCACGCGAGCACAGCGGCTCGACCAGCTCGGAAGGAATCGCCTCTCCACCGCAGAGGAGCTTCAGCGTGGGGCTGCCCTTCCAGCCCAGCGTCAGCAGCATCCGCCACGTGGACGGCGTGGCCTGCATCACCGTGGCCCCGCTCTCCGCCAGCGCCCGCATCAGCCGGGTGCCATCCACGGACGTCTCGCGGCTGGCGATGACGACGCCGCCGCCCACGCTCAGGGGCAGGAACAGCTCCAGCACGGAGATGTCGAAGGCCACCGTCGTCACGGCGAACAGGGTGTCCTGGTCGGTCATCCCAGGCGCCCGCTGCATGGACGCCATGAAGTTGACGACCGCGGCGTGCGGCACGGCCACGCCCTTGGGACGGCCCGTGGAGCCGGACGTATAGAGCACGTAGGCCAGGTTCGTGCCCGCGAGCGTCACCTGGGGCGACGTCGTGGGTGCGCCGGAGGCCTCGGCCAGCACCATGCGCTTGCCGCGATAGGCGGGGACCTGCGCGGCCAGCTCCGGCTCGGTCAGCAGCAGTGAGACGCCGCTGTCGTCCAGGATGTGCGCCAGCCGGTCCGGCGGATACAGCGGGTCCAACGGCACATACGCCGCGCCCGCCTTCAGGATGCCGAGCAGCCCCACGAGCAGCTCCACCGAGCGTTCCAGGAAGATGCCCACGCGGTGCCCTGGCTCCACGCCGAGCTGGCGCAGGTGGTTCGCCAGCCGGTTCGCCTGTTCATCCAGCTCCCGGTACGTCAGGGCGCGCGACTCGAAGCGCACGGCGGTGGCGTCCGGACGGCGAGCGGCCTGCTGTTCGAAGAGGCCGTGGAGGCTGCCGGGCAGGGGCAGCTCAATCGCGGTGTCGTTCCAGTCCCGCAGCAGGCGAAGGCGCTCGGGCCCGGTCAGCAGGGGCAGGTCGCGCACGGGCCGGGTGGGGTCCTCCGCGATGGCCGCGAGCAGCGTGAGGAGGTGCCCGGACATCCGCTCGACGGTCGCCGCGTCGAACAGGTCGGTGTTGTAGTTCAGCTCGCTGACCAGGCCTCGCGCCGTCTCCGCCATCGACAGGGAGAGGTCGAACTGCGTGGTGCCGCTCTCGAACTCCAACTGCTCCAGCGTGAGGCCGGACAGGGAGAGGACCTCGGACGGCGTGTTCTGGAGCGTGAACAGCACCTGGAACAGCGGGGAGTAGCTCGGGTCTCGCGCGGGCTGGAGCGCTTCGACCAACTGCTCGAAGGGCAGCGTCTGGTGCGCGTAGGCGCTCAGCGTGTCCTGACGCACGCGGGTCAGCAGCTCGTAGAACGGCCGCGCGCCGTCCACCTGGAGCCGCAGCGGCAGCGAGTTGACGAAGAGGCCGATGAGGGGCTCCGTCTGGGGCACCCGGTTGGCGATAGGCGTGCCGATGACGACGTCGTCCTGCCGGCTGCTGCGCGACAGGAGCACGCCGAACGCGGACAGCAGCGTCATGAACAGCGTGGCCTCCGCCTCGCGGCTCCGCTGCTTGAGCCGGGCGGTCAGGTCCGGCGGCACGGTGAAGCGATGCGTCGCGCCGTGGAAGCGCTGGTTCGCGGGGCGCGGCCGGTCGGTGGGCAGCTCCAGCAGCGCGGGGGCGCCGGCCAGGTGGTCGCGCCACCAGGAGAGGTGCGGCTGGAGGTCACCCCGGGTGGCGCGCTCCTGCTGCCAGCGCGCGAAGTCACCGTACTGGAGGGCGGGCTCGGACAGCGGTGAGGGCTCGCCCGTGCTGAACGCGCGGTAGAGCGCCGCCAGCTCGCGGATGAGGACGCCCAGGGACCAGCCGTCGCAGGCGACGTGGTGGAGCGTGAGCAGCAGCACGTGCTCGCGTGGGTCCAACCGCAGCAGGGACAGCCGCAGGGGCAGGTCCCGCGACAGGTCGAAGGGCCGGCCGGCCTCCTCCGTCGCGCGCCGCCGGACCTCGGCCTGACGCGCGTCGGCGGGGAGGTGCTGGAGGTCCACCTGGGGCATCGTCACGGGCGCTGGCGGCAAGACGCGCTGAAACGGCTGACCCTGGTGCTGGCCATAACTCGTGCGCAGCACCTCGTGACGGCGGACGATTTCGTCCAGGCTCCGCTGGAGCGCGGCGACGTCCAGGGCGCCCTCGAGCCGCAACGCGGCGGGCATGTTGTACGCGCCGCTGGGCCCCTGGAACTGCTCCAGGAACCACATGCGCTGCTGGCCGGACGACAGCGGCAGCGCTCCATCGCGAGGGCCGGCGGGGATGAGGTCCGCGGCGCTCTGGAGCGACTGGCCCACCTGCTGGAGGAAGGAGACCAGCTCCTCCTTGCGGGACTTCATCTCCCCGAGCAGGTCGGGCGTCATCACGCCCGGTGGGGCGTTGAAGCGCAGGCGCTCGCCTTCCATCCACAGCCGCACGTCGTGCTGTCGCAGCCGGGTCAACAGTCCGTCAATCGTGTTCACAGCTCCCCCTCTTCACGGCTCGCGCCGTTGACGCTGGTGTCCTCTGCTGTACGCGACGCCCACAGCACGGTGTCCACATGCTCCGCGAGCCCGGCGATGGTCGTCTGCTTGAAGAGCCGCTCCAGCGGCAGCTCTACCTTGAGCGTTTCCCGCAGCCGCGAGGCCACCTGCGTGGCCAGCAGCGAGTCACCGCCCAGCTCGAAGAAGTCGTCGTGGATGCCCACGCGCGGAAGGCGCAGGGCCTTCATCCACACGTCCGCAAGCGTCTGTTCGGTGGGCGTGCGTGGCGCGACGAAGGGGCGCGTGGGCGCGCTGGCCTCCGGGTCGGGTGCGGGCAGCGCCTTGCGGTCCAGCTTGCCGCTGGCCGTGAGCGGCAGGGCCTCCAGGAGCACGAAGAAGGCGGGGACCATGTAGTCCGGCAGCTTCTCCAGCAGGAACTGGCGGAGCGCGGCGGGCGTCACGCTGCCCTGCGCGGACGGCACCACGTAGGCCACCAGCCGCTTGTCATGTCCGGCCAGCGCGCCCGGCTCCTCGCGGACGGTGACAACCACTTCCTGGACGTGCTCGTGCGCGCTCAGCGCGGACTCGATCTCTCCCAGCTCGATGCGGAAGCCGCGCACCTTCACCTGGTGGTCGGTGCGCCCCAGGAACTCCAGCGCGCCGTCGGGGCGGTAGCGGACCAGGTCTCCCGTCCGGTAGAGGCGCGCCGCCGGGTCGTCGCTGAACCGGTCCGGCACGAAGCGCTGCGCGGTGAGCTCCGGGCGGTTGAGGTAACCCGCGGCGACCAGCGGCCCACCGATGTGCAGCTCACCCGCCACGCCGATGGGCACGGGCGCGCCGTGCCCGTCCAACACGTAGCAGGGGCGGTTCGACAGCGGCCGGCCAATGGGGACGCGCGTGGCGCTCCAGCCCTTGGGGATGTCGAACGTCGCCGCGGTGATGAGCGTCTCGGTGGGGCCGTAGGCATTGAGCGTGCGCACGTTGCCCAGAGGGCCCTGCTGCCACAGCTCCAGCACCTTGGGCAGCACGGTGTCACCGCCGATGATGACCAGCCGCAAGTCATGGGCGCCGAGGGCCGGCGGCGATTCGGCCCAGCTCTGCGTGAGCTGCTGCCAGTACGCCGTGGGGAAGTTCATCACCGACAGCCGCTGCTCGACGACGCGGCGGGCCAGCTCCTCGGGCGTCCAGACCTGGTTGCCGCGCAGGACCAGCGTGGCGCCCGTCATGAGCGTCGGGAGGATCTGCTCCAGGGACGCGTCGAAGTTGAACGAGGCGAACTGCAACACGCGGTCGCGCTCGGTCAGCTCGAAGTGGAGCTGCATGTCCTGGAAGTGCACCGCCATCTGTCCGTGGCTGATGACGACGCCCTTGGGCTCACCCGTGGAGCCGGACGTGTAGATGACGTAGGCGGGGGACGTGGCCGTCGCGGTGTTGGGCGGGTTCTCCGTGGGACAGGACGCCAGCGTCACGGCGTCCGTGTCCAGGTGGACGACCTTCGCGGTGTGCGTGGGCAGCCGCTCCGCGAGGGCCTGCTTCGTCACCAGCACGGCCGCGCGCGCGTCATCCAGCAGGAATCGCAGCCGCTCCACGGGGTGCGCGGGGTCCAGCGGCACGTAGGCGCCACCGGCCTTGAGGATGGCCAGCAACGTCACCAACATCTCCGGCGAGCGGTCGATGAAGGCGCCCACCAGCACGCCCGGCCCGACGCCCAGCCCGCGCAGGTGGTGCGCGAGCTGGTTCGCGCGCCGGTTGAAGTCGGCGTAGGTGATGCACTGTCCGTCCAGCTCCACCGCGTGCACGCCGGGCCTGGCGGCGGCCTGCTGTTCGATGAACTGGTGGGTGAGCAGGTCCTCCCGGTAGCCCACCTGGTTCTGGTTCCACGCCACCAGGACCTTGCGGCGCTCGGCCGGGGTGAGCATCGGCAGGTCGGCCACGCGCGCCTCCGGCTGCTTGAGCGCGCCCGACAGCAGCGTGCGGAAGCCCTGGGCCCAGCGGGCCAGCGTCGCTGCTTCGAACAGGTCGGTGTTGTAGTCGAAGTCGAGGACGAGCCCGTCCTCGGCGTCGATGACGTTCAGGCTCAGGTCGAAGGCGGCGTAGCGAACGGGCTGCGGGACGAAGTGCGTCCGCAGGCCGTCCATCTGGAGGTTCCCCAGCGGGCGCTCCAGGTTGAACGTGACGCTGACGAGCGGCGTGTGGCTCGTGCTGCGCGGCAATCCCAGGCGCTTGATGAGCAGGGCGAAGGGATAGTCCTGGTGCTCATACGCTTCCCAGAGCACCTGCTTGAGGCCCTGGACGTATTCGGAGAACGTCTGCTCGCCCTGGACGTGGCTGGCGATGGGGAGCAGGTGCGAGCAGTAGCCCACCAGGCCCTCGCTGCCCTCCATCCCCCGGCCCGCGGTGGGGATGCCCACCAGCACGTCATCCTGGCCCGTCAGGCGGTGGAGGAACGTGGTGTAGACGGAGAGCAGCAGCATGAAGAGCGTGGACTGCTGCTGTGCCGCCGCCTCCCGCAGGGACTGGGTGGTGGCGCGGTCCAGCCGCAGCGTCTCCCGGGCACCCCGGTAGCTGCGGTGCGCGGGGCGGCCATGGTCGATGGGCAGCTCCAGCGCGGGCAGCGTCTCCACGCGCCGGCTCAGCCAGAAGCGCTCGTGGGCCGCCTGCTCCTTCGTGTCTGCCTGCTGCTGGAGCCACCGCACGTACTCGCCCCACTGCATCGCGGGCGGAGGCGGGGTGCTCTTGCCGCCCCGGAGCTCGGTGTAGCGCGCGGCGAGCTCGCGGACGATGACACCCAGCGACCAGCCGTCCACGGCGACGTGGTGCGCGGTGAGGACGAAGACGTGCTCCTGCGCGCCCAGCTTCAAGAGATTCGCGCGGAAGGGCGCCCCGCGGTGCAGGTCGAACGGCGTGTTGCTCTCCCGCTCGTACCAGGCGGTGAGGCGCTCGGCCTGCTCTGGTGTGGGCAGGGTGGAGAGGTCGTGCAGTGTCAGGGCCAGCGCCAGCGAAGCGGCGGCGGTCTGCTGCTCGCCGGACTCGTGGACGTGGATGCGCAGGGCTTCATGCCGGTCGACGACGTGCTGGAGGGCGCGCTGGAGCAGCTCGCGCTGGAGCACGCCTTCCAGCCGCAGGCTCATCGACAGGTTGTAGGAGATGGAGCCGCCGGGGTTCATCTGGGCGAGCACCCACAGTTGCCGCTGCGCCTCCGTCATCGGCAGCGTGCGTGCTTCCACGCGGGTGGGCTCGGGCAGTGTGGCGCGGGGCCAGAAGCCGCCCGCGCGCATGTCGGCCACCGTCTCGGCGACGGCGCGGACGATGGTGTCGAGGTCCTCGTCCGAGTGCGCGGTGGAGAGCATGCACGTGCGCCCCTCCCAGATGTAGATGCCGCGCTGGATGAGGTGGCAGAAGAACAGGTCCATCTCCAGCGACTGGTACAGGTAGCTGGTGTTGCCCGCGGCGGAGAAGCGCAGCACCGAGCCGCCGTGGATCGCCTCGATGGGCGCCTGCTCACGCTGGAAGAGGTCGTTGAGGCGCGCGACCAGGTCCGCGGCGCGGCGGCTCAGGTTCTCCTGGAGCTCGGGCCCTTCGGCCTTGAGGTGGCTCAGCGTGGCCACCGTGGTCGCCATGGTCAGCGGGTGCTTGCAGAACGTGCCCGCGGAGAAGGTCGTCTCGACGGCGGGGTAGGACGCGTCGCCGTAGCTCCAGTCGCCCCCGTCGATTCGGTCCACGAAGCCGCCCCGGTCCGCGACGGCGCCAATGGCCATGCCGCCCCCGAGCACCTTGCCGTAGGTGGCCAGGTCCGCCTCGATGCCGTACCAGGCCTGCGCGCCACCCGGATGGAGCCGGAAGCCGGTGATGATTTCATCGAAGATGAGGGGCACGCCTGCTTCACGCGTCATCGCTCGCAGCGCGTGGAGGAAGGCCCGTGGCTGGAGATTGGGGCGGCGGCTCTGCACCGGTTCGACGAGGACGCCCGCCAGCTCGTGAAGGTGCTCGCGGATGAGCTCCAGCGTGCGGTCTTCACCGTAGGGAAGCACGAGGACGTCCTCGGCGACCTTGGGCGACACGCCCGCGGCCATGGGCAGCGACTGAGGCTCGCCGTTGACCATGCGCCCCACGACCAGCGTGCCGTCGGAGTGGCCGTGATAGGAGCCGGTGAACATCACGATTCTGGTGCGGCCCGTCGCGGCGCGCGCCAGCCGGAGCGCCGTCATCACCGCCTCCGTGCCGGAGTTGCAGAAGGTGACGCGCTTCATCCCGGTCAGCTCGCAGATCAGCTCCGCGGCCTGTCCGCCCAGGTCCGACTGGGGGCCCAGCTCCATGCCTTCCGCCAGCCGCTGTCGCAGCGCCTCCATGATGAAGGGCGGGTTGTGACCGAACAGGTGCACCCCGAAGCCCATGGAGAAGTCGATGTACTCGTTGCCGTCCGCGTCCCAGACGCGCGAGCCCTTCGAGCGCACGCTGACGATGGGGTAGCAGACCTCCTTCAGCTCTGCGCGGAAGTTCATCAGCCAGCGGACATCGCTCCACTTCGCGCGGTATCGGACGGCGGCTTCCTTCGAGCGCTTCGTGCGCGCGGTGTACTTCGCGATGAGCGCGTCCAGGTGACGCTGCTGCACCGCGGGAAGCTCACGCTCGGGCGCGCCGGACTTCGGCCCCGCGCCAAAGGGTGACGCGCCTCCAGCCTTCGCGGTGTTCGCGAGCGCTGCCTTGGGGGCAGGGGCTTCCTGCGTCGCGATGGGGAGCGGCGGCGGCGCGGCGGGACGTCCGCCCAGGAGCGCGAGCTGCTGCGCCATGAGCTGCAACTGCTGCTGGATGAGCTGCTCGACGGCGCTTCCCGGAGGCGCGGCGAGCGTGCTGAGGGCCGGCGCGCTCACGGGGAGCGGCGCGGGGACGCTCGTCGCCGCTGGCGCGGGGCCCAGGGCGAAGCTCGCGGGCAGCGTCTGGTCGAGGTGGCTCGCCAGTGCGTCCAGCGTCGTCAGCTCCTCGAAGAGCTGACGGATGGCCAGCTTCACGCCGAAGCGCTTCTCCACGTTGCGGATGGCGTCCAGCAACACGAGGGAGTCGGCGCCCATCTCCAGGAAGGACATGCGCGGGTCGAGCTTCTCGGGTGGCGCCTGGAGCAGCAAGGCGACGACCGCGCGGAGCTCCGTGAGGATGCGCTCCTTGCGTGACACGACGGGCGCTGCGGCGGAGGTCTGGGGCATCATCGTCGGGGTGTGGGCAGGAGAGGGGAGCGTGGAGTCCAACAAGTATCTCTGACGCTCGAAGGGGTAGGTGGGCAGCGGGACACGACGGCGCGGGTGGTCCGCGTCGACGGCGCTCCATGAGATGGTGGCGCCGCGCGTGTGCAGCGCGCCGAGGCTGCCAAGCAGCGTCTCCCAGGCATCCTGCTGACGCCGCAGGCTGGGCAGCCACAGGCTGGCGCTTTCGGGCACGCAGCGCTTCGCCATGCCGAGCAGCGTGTCATGCGGGCCCAGCTCGATGAACAGCGCGGGGCCCGCCTGCGTCAGCGTCTGGAGGCTCTTGAAGAACTGGACGGGCGCGCGCGCGTGCCGTCGCCAGTAGGCGGCGTCGGGGGCCTGGGACATGCGCTCGCCCGTGAGGTTCGAGATGAGCGGGAGGCGCGGCGCGTGGGCGGGCAGGATGCGGGCCACCTGCTCGAAGCCATCCAGCATCGGCTCCAGCAGCGGCGAGTGGAACGCGTGGGAGACGGTGAGCGGCCGCGACTCGATGCCTCGCGCCTGGAGCGCCGTGGTGATGCGGTGGACTGCTTCGCGCTCTCCGGAGATGACGACGTGCCGTGGCCCGTTGATGGCGGCGACGTCCACCAGGGGCTCGCCCTCCAGTGCCAGCATCACCGAGGCCTCATCCGTCAGGACGGCCGCCATGGCGCCGTTCTGGGGCAGGGCCTGGATGAGTCGGCTGCGCGTGGCCAGCAGCGCCAGCACCTCCTCCAGCCCGAGCGCGCCCGCCGTGTGCGCGGCCGTGAATTCGCCCACGCTGTGGCCCATGACGGCGTCTGGCACCACGCCCCACGAACGCCACAGCTCGGTGAGGGCGTGGCCCAGCGCGAACAACGCCGGCTGGGTGTAGCGCGTCTGGTGGATGAGCTGCGCGGTCGCGTCCGTCGTCGGAAACAGCACCGACAGCAGCGGGACCTCCAGATGCGGACGGAGCAGCGCGTCGCAGCGCTCCAGGGCTTCCCGGAAGACGGGCGCGCTGTCGAACAACTGCCGTCCCATGCCGGGGTACTGGGTGCCCTGGCCGGGATACAGGAAGACGATTCGCGGCGCGGCGCCACGCTGCACCTCGCCCTGATGCAGCCCGGGCACGGCGTGCCCTTGGGCGAAGGCTTCGAGCCGCGACGCCAGCTCCTCATGCGAGCGCGCGGTGAGCGCGAGCCGGTGCGGCCACGCATTGCGGCCGGTGTTCGCCGTGAAGCAGACATCCGCCAGCGCGGGGGCGTCCGGCCGGGAGAGGTGCTCCTGGTACCGACGGGCCATGTTCCGCAGGGCCGCATCGCTCCGGGCGGACAGCGTCAGGACCTGGCTGCCGCGCTCGGGGACGCGAGGTGCCTCCGCGGGGCGCGACGGGGGCTCGCTCAGGATGACGTGGGCGTTGGTGCCACCGAAGCCGAAGGCGCTGACTCCCGCGAGGCGCTCGCCGGGCGCTTGGGGCCACGGCTCCGGGCGCGTGGGAATCGGGAAGCGGTTCGCATCCAGGGTGATGTGCGGGTTGAGCTCGCGCAGGTGGACCTGCGGCGGAATCTCCCCGTGGTTCAGGGCCAGCACCGTCTTCATCAACCCCGCGATGCCGGCCGCCGCCTCCAGGTGGCCGATGTTGCTCTTCGCCGAGCCGATGAAGCAGCGCTGCTCGGCCGTCCTCCCCGGTGAGAGCACGGCGCTCAGTGCCGCCAGCTCAATCGGGTCGCCCAGCGGCGTTCCCGTGCCGTGGGCTTCGATGTAGCCAAGCCGCGCTGGCGACAGGCGGGCCTGATGGAGGGCCTGCTGGATGACGTCCTGCTGCGCGGCGCCGCTGGGCGCGGTGAGGCCGTTGCTGAGCCCGTCATGATTCACGGCCGAGCCGCGAATGACGGCCAGGATGGGCGCGCCCGATGCCACCGCGTCCGACAGTCGCTGGAGGACGACGATGCCGCAGCCCTCGGAGCGCACGTAGCCGTCGGCCGCGGCGTCGAACGTCTTGCAGCGCCCATCCGCCGCCATCATCCCCGCCTGCGAGAAGGCGATGGTGAGTTCGGGCGACAGGATGAGGTTGACGCCGCCCGCCATCGCCAGGTCGCACTCGCGGCCGCGGAGGCTCTGGCAGGCCAGGTGCACCGCGACGAGCGACGACGAGCACGCGGTGTCCACGGCCATGCTCGGACCCCGCAGGCCCAGGACGTACGACAGCCGGTTGGCCGCGATGCTGTGCGCGTTGCCAGTGCCCGCATAGGCATCCAGCAAGGCGCGGTCGCCGAACTGCCGCTGCGCGTAGTCGCTGGTGCTGATGCCCACGAAGACGCCCGTGCGGCTGCCCTGGAGTCCTTGCGGTGCCTGTCCCGCGCGCTCCAGCGCCTCCCACGCGACTTCCAGGAGCAGGCGCTGCTGCGGATCCATCCGCACGGCTTCGCGAGGTGAGATGCCGAAGAAGAGCGGGTCGAACGCGCCGACGTCTTCAAGGAAGCCGCCCCATCGCGTGTTCATCGTCGCGGGCGTCGACGGGTCCGACGCGTAGAGGCTCGCCGCGTCCCAACGGTCCGCGGGGACTTCGGTGATGGCATCTCCGCCACGCTGGAGCAGCGCCCAGAAGGCCTCTGGCGTCGGGGCTCCCGGGAAGCGGCACCCCAGCGCCACCACCGCGATGGCTTCGTCCCGCGCGGCCTCGGTGACGGGCGTCGCGGGCGCGTCCGTCACGGGCGCGGTGCCACGTCCGAGCGCCTGGCTGAGCGCGTCGATGGTGGGGTGCTCCCACAGGATGGTGGGGGAGACGTCGCGGCCCAGCCAATCCGCCAGCTCACCCGACAAGAACACCGCGTCCTTCGACGTCAGCCCGTAACGAACGAAGGGCTCCTGGGGGGCGACCTCTTCGGGCGTGAGCCTGGCGGACTCGGCCACGTAGGCTCGAAGCCACGCCGCGATCTCATCGCGTGTGCGGCCTCCGGACACACCGGAGGCCCCAGGGAAATCCACAGGGGTCTGTGAGACACCAGAAGATGGCTTCATCGAAACTCACGGACCTGGGGTGTAATCCTGCAGATCGTGATTATTATGAAATCGTTATGGATCCGACTAGTCTTGACGGAGTTTTGAGGTAAATTTCTGATGCCAGCGCTCAGGCAAGGGGTTGGCGCTTTCCAGGTGGGGTCTCAGCGGTAGGTGTCCGGGCTGACTCACCGCTGTGACGACAGGTGCTTGCAGATGGCGTTCAGCGAGTTCGAGTGCTGGTCCGAATCAGGCCAGCTGGATTGCGTGGCGGTGTTCCGGCCCGCGGCGCTGGACGTCACCAGCGCGGAGGAGGCGGCGGCGGTCGGCTTCATGCGGCCCGTCACGCGCGGTGAGGCGGAGGACGCCTTTGGCCGGCTGCGGGACGCGCTGGCGCGCCTCGGGTGCCAGCCGATTGACCTGTGGGAGCTGCTCCCGGAGCGCGAGCGCGCGGTGAGCGACACCACGGTGAACCGGGTGTTCGTCCGCGACACGGCGGCGGTGCTCGGGCGTCAGCTGGTGACGGGCACGGCGGCCTTCCCCGTGCGGCTGGCGGAGTTCGACGTGGCGCACCGCGCGCTGTCACAGCTCCAGCCGGAGCTGTCGAGCGACGACGCCGCGACGTCCGCGAGCATCGAGTTCGGGGACGTCTTCGTGCTCGACGCGGAGCGCCTGCTGGTCAACGTGGGGCTGCGCAGCGACGCGCGGGCGCTTCAGCCCTTCCTGGAGCTGGCGTGGCGTTCGGGCTTCCGCGAGGCCGCCGTCGTCCGCATCCCGGAGAGCCTGGGCATCATCCACCTGGACCTGGCCTTCAACGTGCTGGGGCCCCATGCGGTGGTGGCGCGCGCCTTCCTTCGCCACACGCCCATCCAGGTCTTCACGCAGGGGGTGGCGCCGCACTGGGAGCCCTTCGACGGCTACTTCACCCAGCGGGGCCGCCGCGTCATCCCCTTCGAGCCGAAAGGGGAGAGCGGCTTCATGTCGAACTTCATCTACGTGGGGCCCAACCTGATTCTCGCCTCGGAGAGCGCCTCGGTGGGCCTTCGTCCGCTAGCGAAGGAGGCCGGCATCGAGGTGGCGAGCGTCGACATCGAAGCGCTGGAGCGAGGCAACGGCAGCGTCCGCTGCCTCACGATGCCCCTGCGCCGGCGCGCGGTGTAGCGAAGGACCGCGCTCAGGAAGGGCGGTTCACCCCGGGCGGGTGGGTCATGTCGCCTTCTTGCTCGTAGTAGAGGCTGGCGCAGCCCTGCTCGTAGACCACGAGCACCCGGTCACTCTCCTCAAGCAAGTCGGAGACCTTCTCCGTGGTCTTGCGGACGAGTACGTCGAACCTACCCGGGCGCTGTTTGTTTCCGGCCCGGACTGTCACGACTGGCATGCGGGGTCCCGCTCCTTGTGCCCCGCGGCGAGCGGTTCCGGGAGGACTTCCCCGGCCTGGGCCCATCCGAAGGTAACAAGGCGTGTCATAACCAATCGAACAGTCCGTTGACAAGCGGGCCGCGTCATGGCGGGAAGTGGCTCCCATGCTCCGCAAGCTCCCCGTTGTGCTGGTAGGTGTTCTGGGTCTGGCCTCTTCCGCGGGCGCGCAGGAGGCGCGGCGGCCTCTGGAGCACCGCTCTCCGACGCCCGCCTGGGCGCCTCGCGGCGTGTTCCTGGGGGTCAGCGCCCAGGACGGGTTGGCGGCCTCCCAGACGAAGGTGCAGTGGCAGTTCACCTTCTACCAGGACCGCAAGGACGCCTTCGCCCTGCTGCTGGAGGGCAGCCTGTCGTGGGGGCTCGCGTTCCCGGATGCCGAACAGGGCAAGCCGCAGAACGCGGTGCGCTCCTTCTACCAGCACAGCCCGCAGGTGGGCGTGGGCTACCGGAACCACCTGCCCGGCCAGGTGCACTGGGGCTTCCAGGTCACCGGCGGTCCCGTCTTCTATGGCGCGGACTTCGACGGTGGGCTGGAGAACGACCGGCGCGTCGCGGGCCTCATCGAGGGCCGCATCCACCTGGGCTACCAGTTCGGGGCCGTCGCCGGCGGGCTCGCTGTGGGTTATGCCGAGCCCTTTGGCTACAAGCGCCGCAGCCTTGGCCGTTTCTTCGTAGGTGGCCCGATGGTCGGGTTGTTCGTGGATTGGCGCTAGGCTTTGCGTAGAGTGTGGCTTGGGAGCCCCCTGTTCACACGCCGCGTATGCCAGAGCCGCTCAGCGCCCATGTCTCGCGATACCTCCGCAACCGAGAAGTCTTCGAGCGGAACCTGCCCGCCGCGCTGCTCGTCTTCACGCCGGTGGCGGAGGAGGACTGCGGCGGAGACGCGGAGGAGTACCGTCTGAAGACGGTGACGAACGCGGGGGCCCCCACGCTGGGGGCCAGCGGGCCGTTGGTGTTTCCCGTCGTGAAGTCACGGACGAACGCCTTCGGGCGGGGCATGACGGTGGGGCGGACGGGCAACAACGACGTGGTCCTGGACGACGGGAGCGTGTCCCGGTTCCACGCTTGGTTCAGCCGGGAGGAAGGCCCTGCGGGCTTCCTGCTGACGGATGCCGGGTCCAGGAATGGCTCCTGGGCGGGGGGCGTCCGGCTGGTGCCCCGGCGGGCCGTTCCGGTGGCGGATGGGGCCCGGCTGCGCTTCGGCCAGGTGGAGGTCGCTTTCTACACGGCCAGCGGTTTTGTGCGGATGCTGACCGTGAGGATGGCTCCCTGAGCCTTGCCACGTCTTCGTGGGCCTGCGTAACGTGCGGAGTCGCCCTCTGTCACACACGGGAGTGTTCGCGGTGGCCTTGACCACAGAAGCTTTTGGACTGACCGACGTCGGCCGCAAGCGGCAGCACAACGAAGACGCGATGTTGGTGGATGCTCCACTCGGTCTCTATGTGGTGGCCGACGGCATGGGCGGTCACGCGGCCGGCGAGGTCGCGAGCAACCGCGCCACGGAGGTCGTCAAGCAGCACATCTCCGCCAACCGCCACTTGTTGAAGGACCTGGGCAACAACCCGACGCCGGACAGTCGCTCCGCGGCGGCGGCGCTCGTCGAGGTGGCCGTCCAGCGCGCGTGCGCGGACATCTACCGGACGGCGATGTCGGACGCGACCAAGCGCGGCATGGGCACGACGTTCGTGTGCCTCGCGGTGGGCGGCAACAAGGGCGTCATCGGTCACGTGGGTGACAGCCGCGTCTACCTGGTGCGGCATGGCCAGTGTCACCGGCTGACGGAGGACCACACGCTGGTCGCCGCGCAGCTCAAGGCCGGCACGATCACCAAGGACCAGGCCGCCACCTCGCAGTACCGCAACGTGATTACCCGCGCGGTGGGCATCCAGGAGTCCGTCCAGGTCGACACGCTCATCGTGGACCTGGTGCCTGGGGACATGTTCATCCTCTGCTCGGACGGCCTGCACGGCTATGTCGAGGACGAGGAGGTCCTCCCGCTCATCGCCGGCATCGCGCCCGCGGACCTGCCCAAGCGCTTCATCGACGTCGCCAACGAGCGCGGTGGCAAGGACAACATCACCGCGGTGGTGGTGAAGGTCGCGGGTGAAGGCGCCACCGTCAACGAGGAGTCGAGCGAGGCGCAGTCGCGCATGGAGGCGCTGCGCAAGATTCCGCTCTTCCGTCACCTCACCTACAAGGAGCAGACGGCGGTGCTGTCCATCGCGACCACGCGCACGTATCCCGCGGGCCGTGAAATCGTGGTGGAGGGGCAGCCGGGCGAGGAGCTCTTCGTCGTCATCCGGGGCCGGGTGGCCATCGAGAAGAACGGCGTGGAGATCGCCGAGCTGCGCGCGGGTGGCCACTTCGGAGAGATGGGGCTCATCGACAACGCGCCGCGCTCAGCGACGGTGCGGGCGACCGAGCCCACGCGCACCATGGTCATCTCCCGGCCGGACCTGATGGGCCTGATGAAGCGCGAGTCCATCCTGGCGGTGAAGATGCTCTGGAGCTTCGTCCAGGTGCTCAGCGACCGGCTCCGCGCCACCAACTCGGAGCTCAGCGAGGCGCGGCAGGAGCTGGCCGTGGCCCAGGCGATTGCGCCGTTCGCAGAGGAGTAGACCCCACCGCCATGGCTCCTCGTCGACCGAAGCAGCTTCGTTCGCTGTCCGATATACGTCAGACGCCCCAGGTACGTTCGCGCCGTTCCGTTGTCGGAGGGCGACGCATGGCGAGAGCGGTGGGCGGCGACGTGGTGGTGAAGTTCCTGGGTGAGGTGTCCGAGCTGCGCCAGGAGCTGAGGGCGACACAGGGGGACGTCGAAGGCCTCTTGATGAGCATGGGGGCCCTGCGCGCCGACATGCAGTCGAACATGACGACCATGCAGTCGAACATGGCGACCATGCAGTCGAACATGACGACCATGCAGTCGAACATGACGACCATGCAGTCGAACATGACGACCATGCAGTCGAACATGACGACCATGCAGTCGAACATGGACTCCATGATGGGCAACATGGAGACGATGATGTCGACCGTGGAGTCCATGACCGTGGGGCTGGGTTCCGTGTCGGGGCGCCTGAGTCGGATGGAGGCCCACGCGGGCCGCATGGCCCGGCTGCTGGTCTCCATGGCGGATTCGACCCACGAGCGCTTCGAGCGAGTCGAGAAGCGCCTGGATGACCTCGAAGACAAGCTGTAGACGCGTCCGGAATTTCCAGGGGGAATCGGCCGTTCCGCGCCCGGCCCCGGGCTAAGGTCCGCGCCGTCTGCGCATGCGCAACTGGATTGTCATAGGCGTGATGGCGGCCCTGCTCGCAGCAGGGGTGTGGCTGTGGCCCGGCACGGAGACGGCGCCCGCCGCTCGCGACACGCACACCGCCACCGGAAAGGCCCTGCCGGAGTTCTCCGCCGTGGACGTGTCCTCCTCCGCGGGCGAGGGGCTGGCGCTCACCGGACGGGTGCTGGACGCCTCGGGCCGTCCCGTCGCGGGCGCGGAGGTGTTCCTGGCCGCCAGCGCGGAGCGGACGCTCCTGGGCGTTCATTGTGAGGCGTGTGGCCAGGCGCTCCTGTCCTGCCCGGCGCGTGAGACGGCGCTGCACACGCGGGCGTTCTTCGAGCAGCAGCAGGGCTTCCTGACGCCGAGAGCCACGGTCCACACGGACGCGGAAGGGCGCTTCCGCTTCGAGCAGCTGGCCGGCGTGTCCTTCTCCGTGTGGGCCCGCGCGCCAGGGCTGGGCGTCGCGCTTCGCGAGCGGGCCGCGCCAGGAGACCCGGTGGAACTGTACCTGCCTCCGCTGCGCACCCTGGTGGGGCAGGTGGTGGACGAAGCCGGCCGGCCCTTGGCGGGGGCGCATGTGCACGGAACGTCGCGGCGGGCGCCGCTGCCCTTCGAGTCCACGAGCGGCGCGGATGGTCGCTTCACCCTGACAGGTCTGGGCGAAGGGCCGTTCTATGTGCTGGCCACGGCGGAGGGGTACCTGCCCGCGGTGGAGTCCCAGGTGGAGGCGGGGCCCCAGCCCGTGCGCCTGAAGCTGACGCCCGAGCGCACCCTGGAGGTCCGCGTCACCCGGAACGGCTCCCCCGCGGCCGCGCTGGTGCGGCTGCGCGCGGACCACCTGTCGCGGGAGTTGCGCACGGATGGCGCCCCGGTGCGCTTCACCGGCTTGTATCCGGACGAACTGGTGGTGACCGCGGAGGCCAAGGGCCTGGCGTCCGTGCCCCGCGTCTTGACGCTGGACGAGCGCGTCACCCAGGTGACGCTGGCGCTGGAGGAAGCGGGGAGCCTGCTTGTCACGGTGGTGGACGAGGCGGGCCAGCCCGTGCCGCAGCCGGAGCTGCTGCTGCGCATGCCGACGGGGGAAGTCGTCTGGCAGGAGCGCGGTGGCACCGGCGCATTGGTGACGCTGGGCCCCCTGGCCGTGGGCAACTACGTGCTGACCGGGCAGGCGGAGGGCTTCCGTGATGCGCAGCTGCCCGCGAAGGTGACGCCCAGGGAGACGGCGCTCGAGCTGGAGATGGCGCGCGCCACCGTCATCAGCGGGCAGGTGCTGGATGTCTACGGGCGGCCCGCGCCGGGCGTGTCCGTGTTGGTGCAGCCCACGGGCGCGTCGACGCTGGCGGACGAGGAGGGGCGCTTCATCGCGCAGGTGCCCACGCCGGGGCTGTACGAGCTGCATGCGCACCACTCGGAGTGGGGCGGCGGTCAGCTCAAGGTGACGGCGCCGGCCACCGACGTGCAACTGGCGCTGGAGCCCCGCGCGTCGTTGGAAGTGACGGTCTCCGCCGAGGGCCGCCGCGTGGAAGGCGCGGACGTGGTGCTGTGGGTGGACCAGCAGGGCATCTTCCGGAGTGACCGTCCGTCCGGCTCGGATGGCATGGTCCCGATGCGCGGGATGCCCGCGGGCACGTACTCGATGATGGCGTCCCACCCCGACTATCAGCCGTCGGAGCGCCGGGAGGTGACGCTGACGGATGGGCAGACGCTGAAGCTGGAAGCGGAGCTGAGGCCCGGCGCGCCGCTCAGCGGCGAGGTGGTGGACGGGCAGAGCGCGCCGGTGGCGGGCGCCACGCTGGTGGTGGTGCCCCGAGGCGCGGAGCCCGTGCAGTCCGACGCGAGCGGCCGTTTCGAGTTCCGCGCGCTGCGGCCGGACCGGGGCTACCGCTTGGAGGTGAGGCACCCGGGCTACGACCAGGTCGAGCGCGCCGAGGGCAAGGCCGGTGGCCCACCGGTGCGAGTGGTGCTCAAGAAGCGCGACGTCTATCGCGGGCGTGTCATGGGCGATGACGGCGAGCCGGTGAGGCGCTTCCGCGTGGACGAGCACGACGTGAATGCACCGGATGGCCGCTTCGAGCTGCCGTTGCCCACGGCGGGCGACCGCGTCATCGCGTCGGTGGACGCGGCGGGCTACGAGCCGCAGATGGTGGACCGCCCGGCCTCGCCCGACCTGGGAGACCTGGTGCTGGAGAAGCTGCCGGGGGTCTCGGGCCGCGTGGTCGACGAGGGCGGTGGGCCCGTGCCGGATGCCGTGGTGTCGTGCGACGTCTGTGACGACTCCGTGCTCTCCGGGCCGGACGGCACCTTCACGGTGGCCAGCCCGCCCTATGTGACGCGTTACTCGCTCACGGCGCGCAAGGGGCGGCTGAGCGCCACCCAGTCGTTGGAGCGGGGCGCACGGGGGCCGGTGGAGCTCAAGCTGCGGCAGGCCACGCGCTTGAGCGGCCGGGTGTACCGACAGGACGGGAGCCCCGCGGCGGGCGTCGAGGTCGTGGCCGCCAACGCGGACCGCGGCGAGCCGCTCGCCATCGTCACCGGGCCGGATGGCGGCTACAGCGTGGAGGTCTCCCCGGGCAACTATCGCTTCGCGCTGGGCGCGAACCGGGAGTTCTCCGGCGAGCCGGCGCTGGTGGTGCAGGTCGGCGGCTCGGAGATGTCGCTGGACCTGGGGCCCGCCCCGGGCACCGCGTCGCTGTCCGTCCAGGTGAAGCCGGAGCGAGGCCGGGCGCTGTGGCTCGTCGCGGGAGAGCTGGGGGCGGTAGGCAATCCTCCCGCGACGGCGTTGATGCGCTCGCGCTGGGCGCAGCTCGTGTACCAGCCCCGGTCGGAGCAGGTCCGCCTGAGCGGCCTGCGGCCCGGGCGGTACACCCTGGTGTGGGCCAACTTCCACGTGGAGACCCCGGGCGGACCGGAGGTCCGCGTCGTGGATGTCCCTTCGAGTGGTGACGTCGTGATGATGGGGCACTGAGGCCCTGCGGCGATGGTTGCGAGCCCGCCTCCCCGCGCATTAGGAAGCCGCATGGACGTGACGACACTGAGAGGCCGCCGGGTGGTCGTCGGCGTGGGGGGCGGCATCGCGGCGTACAAGGCCTGCGAGCTGGTGCGGGAGCTGTCCCGTGCGGGCGCCGAGGTGCGGGTGGCCATGACGGAGTCCGCGCGCCAGTTCGTCACCCCGCTGACCTTCCAGGCGCTCAGCGGGCACCCCGTGCTCACCGATTACTTCGACCCCGCCCAGGAGGGGAACTTCGGCCACCTGGACCTGGCGCGCTGGGGCGAGGCCTTCGTCGTGGCGCCAGCCACCGCGGACCTGCTGGCCCGCATCCGCGCGGGCATGGGGAACGACGCCGTGACGACGTCCCTGCTCGCCTTCCGGGGACCGGTGGTGCTGGCGCCGGCGATGAACGTGGCCATGTGGGACAACCCCCTGACGCAGGAGAACCTGGCGGCCCTGCTGGCCTCTCCGCGCTTCTCGCGCGTGGGCCCGGGCGCGGGGATGCTGGCCTGCGGTGACGTGGGGGAGGGGCGGCTGGCGGACGTCCCGGCCATCGCCCAGGCGGTCGCTGCGCGTCTCGGCGCCGGCCCGCTGGCGGGCAAGCGGGTGCTGCTGACGGCGGGCCCCACGCGCGAGTTCCTGGACCCGGTGCGGTTCATCTCCAATCCCTCCACGGGGAAGATGGGCATGGCGCTCGCGCACGCGGCCCTGAGTCTGGGCGCCGAGGTGACGGTGGTGCTCGGTCCCGTGGGCCCCGTGGAGCGCGGCGGCCTGGACGTGGTGGACGTGGTGAGCGCGGACGACATGGCGCGTGAGGTGCTCTCGCGAGTGGGCACCGTGGATGCGTTCATCGCCACGGCCGCCGTCAGCGACTGGCGCCCGGAGACGCGCGCGCCTCAGAAGGTGAAGAAGGGCGCTTCGACTTCGCCCGAGGCGCTGGCGCTCGTGCGCACGCCGGACGTGCTCGCGGAGGCCTCCCGCAAGGTGGCGGGACAGCCGAAGCGGCCGGTGCTGGTGGGTTTCGCGGCGGAGACGGAGCACGTGGTGGCGCACGCGCGTGACAAGCTGGAGCGCAAGGGGCTGGACGCGATTGTCGCCAACGACGTGACGGCCCCTGGCGCGGGCTTTGGAACGGACACCAACCGGGTGACGGTGCTCACGCGCTCGGGTGCGCAGCATGAACTCCAGGGCAGCAAGCACGAGGTGGCGCGGGCCCTCATCCAACTGCTGCTCGTGTCACCGTCCTAACGAGGCTCCATCACCGCGAGGGTGACGGTGGTCTTCGACACGAGCCGGGGCGTGCCGCCGGAGACGGCGTGGACCTCCGACTCCGTGACGATGAGCCGGCGGCCGGCGCGCAGCACCCGGGCCTTGCACCGCAGCTCCTCACCGGACGCCGTCTGGAGCAGGTGGACGGTGAAGCTGGTGGACAACACCCGCTGGCCCTTGCGGACCACGGAGAAGGCCGCCGCGCCCGCCGTATGGTCCGCCAGCGTCGCCTGGACCCCGGCGTGGATGACGCCGTCCTGCTGAAGGTGGCGGGGCTGCACCACCAGCCGGGCCTCCACTTCGCCGGGGCGGATGTCCACGGGCTGGATGCCCAGGTCCATGACGAAGGCGGCCGAAGTGAACAGGGCCTCCGTGTCCAGGAGGTAATCCGGGTTCTGGTGCTCCATGGCGGCTCCTCGCTGCGTGACACCGGGTTCGGGGCGCAAGATAGCGTGGGCCAGGGGCGTCTCCATGGCGGAGGACTGGGGGC
>NZ_JABXEP010000059.1:0-47493 GCF_013372605.1 Myxococcus sp. AM009 | reverse complement strand
GCCCTCGCCCGGCAACACCACGGAGGAGACCTGGGGCCCCCACCGGCGTGCCCCGCGAAGCGCCACCACGCCCGCGTCCTCCTCGGCGCGCAGCTCGTCCACCAGCGCGTGCGTCAGGGCCTCCGGCCCCTCGGCGGCCACGTCCACCAGCCGGCACGTCAGGCCCGGGGCCTCCAGCGCGATGCCGCGACATGCCCCCAGCAGCGTCGCCTTCTCCGGGCGGACGTGCTCCCCCTCGCCGACGGCGTGGACGCCATCGGCCACCGCCACCAGCGACACGGGCCGGCCACCGCCGTGCTCACCGAGCGCCTGCGCCAGCCACAGCAGGCTGTAGAACCCCAGCGCCTGCGCGTGTCCGAGCGTCTCGAACGAGAGCGGCGCGTCCGAGGGCCCCGTCACGCTCCAGGCATGCACCACGCGGTCCGGGAGCCGTCCCGCCGCCGCCAGCTCCCGCACCAGCCGCTGGTGGTCCTCGCGGCTGCCAGGGCGCAGGCCGTACAGCCCGTCCTCGCGCCGCTCGAAGGCCTCGGCCGGCACCACGCGCGTGGCGAAGGAGGCCGCGAGGCCCAGCCCGGCGAAGGTCGCTCGCGCCAGCCGCGAGTCGCCCAGGAACAAGAGCCACCGCTCCCCCTCGACGGGACGGCGCGGCGTGGGCCGCGGCAGCGCTGCCCACGAGGTGGCGTGGAACAGGCCCTCCTGCGCGTCGCGCGGGACGGCGGGGCCCTCCGCGGGCGCGTCCACCCAGTGGCGCTGACGCTCGAAGGGATAGGTCGGCAGGTGGACGCGCCCGCGGGGCTCGCCGCGCCAGAGCGCCGAGAGGTCCAGCGCGCCGCCCGCCTCCCACAGCCGCCCCAGCGTCTCCAGCAGCACCCGGCCATCGTGGACGGAGGCCTTCGGGTGGCGCATCGTCGACAGGAGGGTGGCCGTCGCGCCCTTCTCGGGGTGCATCCGCGCCAGCGCTCCCAGGCCGTTGCCCGGCCCCACCTCGAGCAGCACGCGCTCCTCGCGCAGGAGCATGCCCACGCCCCGGGCGAACTCCACCGCCTCGCGCATGTGGCGCACCCAGTAGTCGGGGGACGTGGCCTCCGCGGGGGTGATGAAGCGGCCCGTGAGGTTGGAGACGAACGGGATGCGCGGCGCGGACAGGGGGACCTGCTCGACCACCCGGCGGAACGCCGCCAGGGCGTCATCCACCATGTACGAGTGGAACGCGTGCGAGGTGCGCAGCATCCGGGCCGGAACGCCCCGCTCCGCGAGCGATGCCGCCAGCGCCTCCACCGCCTCGGGGTGCCCCGCCACGACACAGGAGGCCGGCCCATTCACCGCGGCCAGCGACAGCCGCTCGCTCAGCAGGCGGCGCACCTCGTCGCGCGGCAGGGGCACCGAGAGCATCTTCCCCGGCGGCAGCGCCTGCATCAGCTTGCCGCGCAGGGCGATGAGCCGCAGCCCGTCCTCCAGGGGGAAGACGCCCGCGAGGCACGCGGCCACCCACTCCCCCACGCTGTGGCCGAGCATCGCCGAGGGCTCCACGCCCCGCGACATGAGCAGCCGCGCCAGCGCGTACTCGACGACGAAGAGCGCCGGCTGGGTCAGCTCCGTGCGCTCCAGCCGTGCCAGCGCCGCGTCGCTCAAGTCCGCGTGGAGGACCTCCCGCAGGTCCAGTCCCAGGTGCGGCCGCAGGAGCGCCGCGCACCGGTCCACCGTGTCGCGGTACTCCGGCTCCACCTCGTACAGCCCCCGGCCCATGGCCGGGTACTGCGAGCCCTGCCCCGGAAACAGGAACGCCACCGGCGTCTGCCGGGCCGCCACGGGCTCCGCCGAGGGGTCGGCCTCCAGCGCCCGCGCCGCCTCGGCCGCGTCCGAGGCGACCAGCGAGGCGCGGAACGGCAGGGTTTTGCGGCCCATCGCCAGCGTGAAAGCCGCGTCCCCCAGGCCCACGGAGGGCTCACGGCGCAGGTGCTCGGCCAGCCGGCGCCGGGCGCGCTCGAGCGCCTGGGGGCTGCGCGCGGACAGCACCAGGAGCTGCTCGCGGCGACCGGGCGGCACGGGCTCCGGCGCGGGCGCCTCCTCCAGCACCACGTGCGCGTTGGTGCCGCCAATGCCGAACGCGCTCACCCCGGCCCGCCGAGGCGCCCCCAGGTCCGGCCAGGGCGTGGGCGCGGTGACGACGCGGAAGTGGCCCGACTCCAGGTCCAGGTGCGGGTTGGGTGTCTCGAAGTGCAGCGACGGGGGGATGGCGCCATGGCGCAGCGCGAGCGCCACCTTCATCAGCCCCGCGACGCCGGCCGCGGCGTCCGTGTGCCCCAGGTTCGACTTCACCGAGCCCAGCAGGCACGGCGTCGGGCGACGCGTCCCGGAGTCGAAGGCCCGCGTCAGCGCGGCGACCTCGATGGGGTCCCCCATGGGCGTCGCGGTGCCGTGCGCCTCCACGTACGCGACGCTCGCGGGGTCCACGTCCGCCACCGTGTACGCCGTGCGAATCACCTCCGCCTGCGAGTCCACGCTCGGCGCGGTGAAGCCCACCTTCGAGGCCCCATCGTTGTTGACGGCGCTGCCCTTGATGACCGCGTAGATGGAGTCCCGATCCCTCACGGCGTCTTCCAGCCGCTTGAGCACCACCGCTCCCACGCCATGACTGAAGACGGTGCCGCCCGCCTTCGCGTCGAACGTCCGGGTGGAGCCGTCGCGCGACAGGATGAAGTTCGGGTTGTGCAGGTAGCCGGTGCGCAGCGGCAGCGTGATGGCCGCTCCACCCGCGAGCGCCAGGTCCGACTCGAAGCTCAAGAGGCTCTGACAGGCCAGGTGCACGGCCACCAGCGACGTGGAGCACGCCGTCTGCACCGTCAGGCTCGGCCCCCGGAGGTTCAACTTGTAGGAGACCCGCGTGGACAGGAAGTCCTTGTCGTTGGAGATGAAGGCCGCGAAGAACTCCTCGAGCGGCACCGGGACTCCCGGCCGCGCCAGGTGCGTATAGAGGTAGCTGTTGAGCCCCATGCCCCCGAAGACGCCCACCGGCATCCCCGTCAGCCGCGTCGGCTCATAGCCCGCGTCCTCGAACGCCGCCCACGCGCTCTCCAGGAACACCCGCTGCTGCGGGTCCAGGAGCTGCGCCTCCCTGGGACTGAAGTCGAAGAAGCCCGCGTCGAAGCAGTCCGCGTCCGCGATGACGCCCTTGGCGCGCACGTAGCCCGGGTTGCGCAGCACGTCCGCCGGCACCCCCGCGGCCATCAACTCATCATCACGAAATCGTGAGATGGATTCGACGCCACCGAGGAGGTTCTCCCAGAACTCGCGAGCGCTCTCCGCCCCCGGAAAACGCCCTGCCATGCCAATCACGGCAATGCCGTGCAACTCCTGCCCCCCTGTATCCATCGACATCAGCCCCTGATGATGCGCGTGTTCCCCAAGCGCACGGTAGCATGAGTCGTTTGATTTTGAACGGAATTTTCTTATATTTCAGTATCATCAAATTAAGCAGAAATACCGAAGGAATCGGGTGCTCCGCGTTAGGCGAATTTTCGCGAGGGCGACGCGTACGCGCACGGGCCTCGCCGGCGGGAAGGGCGGCTGGACCGCAGACGCGCTCGGGCGTTCGTGGGTGCCGGTTTGAAATGACGGTTGAGGCGCTAATCTTCACTCAATCGTGGAGTTCGTCACGACGATGGGCGTGTCGTCATGATTCGAAATCTGCGGATGCGTCGGGTACCAGGACCCACCCGTGTTGCTCCGAATCACCGAGCGGTCGATGCGGATGTCCCCTGAGTGGTCGTTGCTCACGAAGAAGATGGCGCTGCCGTGCGCGTTGACCTCGTTGTGCTCAAGCCGGGTGCCGCAGAGTGACAGCGTCATCGTGTTGCCATCATTGTAGATGGCCCCGCCGCTGCCCCCACCCGGCGTCCCCGGCCGCGCGGGATTGGCGCCATTGCCGACGGCCCGGTTATGGGAGAACAGGCTGTTGATGAGGGTCCACGACACGCCGATGCTGCTGATGCCACCGCCGTTGGAGCAGGCGCCGCCGTAACCCGCCTTGCCACCGAAGGTCGTGTTCACCACGTACACCGGCTGGTTCCGGTGCTGGCTGAACACCCGGAGCGCGGCGCCGCCCACGTCTGGCCCCACGTCCGCGCAGACGTTGTTGAAGAACCGGGAGTTGATGACCTTCACGCGCCCGCCGCGAACCCAGACGGCGCCACCGCCGTCGAACTCGGTCTCCGCCTTGGAGCTGGCGTCCACGAACGTCAGGTTCTGCAGCGTCAGCCGGGGGTGGTCCTGGTCCTGGCAGTGCGCGGTCGTCCACACCTGGTCCGCGTCGCAGGTGTTCATGTACAGGATGCGGTGCCGCCCGGCCCCGCTGAGCGTCACCAGCCCCTTCCCGTCAATGACAATCTCCGGCCCCGTGTCGTTGAAGATTTTCGCCGTCCGCTCCAGGGTGATGGTGACGGGCTCGGGACCACAGTCGAAGGTGATGACCCCACCCCGCGCCACCGCCTGGAGGAACGCGTCACTGGTGCAGCTCGCCGGGCTCCCCGTGCCGACGACGGTGGTGGGCCGGGAGACGTCCGCGAGGCCGGCCTCGGCCGGGATGGCGCAGGTGGCCTCCGGGTTCGGATTCCCAGCGGGTGGCCCCTCCTTGGGATTCGTCAGGGGGTTGGGCGTGTCCACGCCCGCGTCCTCCTCCGAGCACCCCAGCCCACCGGCGAGGGAAAGTCCAAGCAGCACGAGCGCGGGCAGCCGACGAAGTCTCTCCAGGTGCATGACGCCTCCAGTCCGCCCCCAGTGTAGCGCCCCATTCCGGCCGCCTGCCCTGGCTGGCTCGGAATGGGGCCGCTGCCTGAAGCCTACCGCAGCGTCACGGCTGCCCGCCGAGCCACGGGCCCCATTGGACGAGCCTGCTGCCGCCCGCGGACTCACGCTGGCCCCCCGCCCCCACGCGCTCGGTGGCGCTGTCGAGCGACTGGAAGCGCGCTTCATACGGCACGCCCGCGAGCCCCGGCGCCCAGGGGTCCGCCGCGTAGGTCTCCGTGTAGACGTGCCGCGTGCCCTCGTCGTCGTCCGTGCGCTGCTCGGTCAGCGTGGGCACGCTCCGGTCCGCCATGGTGAAGGTGCCACCGGCACCCGCCTTGGCCGCGCCGGGAGGCCACGCCCCTGACACCAGCGCATCCCAGGGGAGGCTCATCACCAACTCCTCCAGGGCCTCTGGCTCCGCCTTGGAGAAGTCGGAGCAGGGGTCGCTCCCGGTGCCCACGGGCCCCTCCGAGCGAAGGACATAACCGCGCTCGGCGGTGAAACACACGCGCAGCACCTCCTGCGTGGGCGCCAGGTCCACCCTCCGGTCGTAATACGCGCCGGGCCCCAGCGGCCGCTCCAATGAGGGGGCGGGGGCGCTGGCCTCGGCGGAGCCCTCCTGGAACTCACGCAGCGACAGCTTGACGCCGCCCGGCGTCCGGAACCCGGCGGACTCGGTGCTCGCCTCCAGCAGGCCGCGCGTCAGGTAGAGCAACGTCGAATCATTGGCATACACGCGCGTGCGCAGCGGACCATCCACGGGACGCTGATCGCTGACATAGCGGGTGGCCTCCCAGTCGCGGCCGGAGAAGGACGGACGCTCCGCCGTCACCTGCCCTGGACGCGGCACGTCAACCGGGCGCGTCACGTCCGAGCGCACCGGAACCACCAGGTCCCTCGCCAGCCGCGTCTGAGACAACGGCTTGCCCGCCGCGTCCGTGAAGGCCACCCGCACGTAGACCCAGGGCTGCTGCACGGACACGACCTCCAGCGTCAACTGGCCATCGAGCGTGCGCGCGGCGTCAGCCTCACCAGGCGTGGGGCCCTGGTTCGCGGAGAAGGCATAGGTGACGCGATCACCCACGCGGGCGCGCTTCCAGGCCTCCGCGGCTTGTTGCGAAGTGGCGTCCTGGCGCTGGGCGTCCACGGGCGAGGGATTGCTCGACATCGTGCTCCCACAGCCAGGAAGGAACGACAGGACCGCGCCCAGCAGCGCGGCAACAGGACAGGTGACGTGGCGCATTGGCATACGCGACTGGATACACCGGCAGTGCATTCACGCGCACCTCTCGTCGGACGCGTGTATCCCTTCCCACCTCATTACAGGGTTGTAGTTTGTTTTCACCTATGTCAGATCATGCCTGGGGTGTCTTTGCCCCACGGGGCAGGTGACCGATAACCAGACATCACTGTGTGGTTTTGGAACGCTTGGCCGTTTCCAAGGAATCCACCGTCGTCTCGCGGGCTTGCGGCGGCCGACGTCAACTCCGTTTACGTACCCGTGACCTGGGCCTGGAGCGCATGGACTCCAAGCTAGTCAACGTTTTCGGGTTTCTCACCCTGCGGGATTCGTTGGCCCATCAATTGCTCAAGGGCCGGGACGCGTCTCGCCGCGGCTGGTGGATACCAGGCGGACGACGCGACCCCCCGCAGTCAAACGGACGAGGAATTTCCGATGCCCATGTTCCAGAAGATGTTCAAGGGAGCTGCTGTCCTCGCGGTGACCGGTAGCATGATGCTGACGGGCTGCGGCACCGACATGCAGGCCGGTGAGCAGAACGAGCAGGATGAGATCATCGCCAACCTGGTCGAGGCCGGCTTCCCGGCGGACGACATCCTGCTCTCCGACGGACAGGTGTACGTGGGCCGCGACTCGCACGTGACGCTCGAGGCGTCCCGCGAGATGCTCCAGTCGGACCTGTCGACGCCGGAGCAGTACCGCACGACGAACCTCGTCGCCGCGTCCATCAGCCGCATCTGCATCGTCCCGAACACCGCGTACTCCGGCAACGCCACGCTGATGTCCGGCCTTGACCGGGCGATCGCCAACTACAACGCGCTGGGCCTGTCGTTCCGGATGCAGCGTGGCGGCACGGGCTGCAGCGCGACCATCTCCGCGCGCACCATGTCCGGCGCTGGCGGCTCGGCGGGCTTCCCCTCCGGCGGCCGTCCCTACGGCATCATCAACATCGGCACCGGCACGGCCAGCTACGGCGTGGCCGTGGTCGAGCACGTCGTGACGCACGAGCTGGGCCACGCCGTGGGCCTGCGCCACTCTGACTACTACAACCGCAGCATCAGCTGCGGCTCCGGCGGCAACGAGGGCAGCGCGGGCGTGGGCGCCATCCACATCCCCGGCACGCCGACCACGGCCACCCGCGGCGGCTCGCTCATGAACTCCTGCTTCAGCTCGTCCGAGACGGGTAACTTCAAGAGCTCCGACATCACGGCGCTTCAGTACCTGTACTAAGTCATGGCGCGACACCCCACGGATTCCCGCATGACGCCGTGGGGTTCGCTCCTCGCTGGGACCGTCCTCCTGGGCTTCACCGCCTGCGGAGGACGGTCCGAGCAGACCGAGCCCGCCGTCTGTGAGCCACCCGCCAGACCGGAGGTTCGTGCTTTCGCGCAGTGCGGTCCGACGCTCGACTTCACCCCCATCAACAGCTACGTGGGTGAGTTCGCTGACGTCATCCAGGACCGGGAAGACGCCGTCGTGCTCATCGACGGGCGCTGCACCGGGACGCTGATTCATGCGGGCGCGGGCGCCGTGGTGCTCACCGCGGGCCACTGTGTCAGGCTCGGGGACATCCCGCTGATTGTCTTCAACTTCGAGGACGACGCGGACGGCGACCCTTTGATTACGGAAGGCACCGTCATCGAGCAGTCGATAGCGCCGGACTATGCGCTCATCCAGCTCGATGTCCTGCCGGATGTCCCCCCCATCCCGCTGACGACCCAGGCCACCGAGCGGCTGGCCATCCTCCAGCACCCCCGCGGATACCCCAAGGTCGTCGCCGAGGGCGATTACCTCGATTCGTGCAACGGGCTCGTTTTCTACGGCGACCTGGACACCCTGGTCAGCAGCTCCGGCGCAGGCGTCCTCAACCGGCGAGGGCACCTGCTGGGCGTCCACACCGACGGCGACTGTGAAGTCAGCGGACGGGGCTCCAACCGAGGCTGGACCGTGGAGTCGATTGTCGAAGCCTCCGCCTATCTGCAACCCGAGGACGTCGACGCGCCGGCCACGGCCACGCGCACACCAGGGGCGGATGCCCCCCACGCGCGGCTCGCGCCCTGAGCGCCAGGCCCGCTACGGCGCCGGAACGGTGATGTTCATCTTCACCGGACGGTGCTTGTTGTCACCCGTCTGCGGCAGGAATTCGAGGCCCTGGGTGCCAATGGCCTGAGATACGTAGAAGCCGTCGATGCGCAGGCCGGAGTCGGGGCCGCGCGGCTTCAAACCCGTGCGCGCGCCAATCTCGTTCGGGTCGCTGTCGACCACCTTGTTCCAATCCGCGCCCAGGACGAGCAGCCGGTCACTGCGGTTCGCGAACGCCACCACGCTGTCCGCCATCCTGGCGTAGGGGCTCCCCAGGCCCATCTGACAGCGCTCGGGCGGCATGTGCAGCGACGCAACCCGAATCCAGCGGTTGTTTTGCAATTGCACGTCCACGCGGGCAATCCACCGCGTCATGATGCCGCCCCCCGGGCAGGCGCTGGCGTCCACCCCCTTCACCAGTTGCAGCTCGCCGATGCTCTTCACCGCGGACTTGCGGATGATGACCGCGCTCCCCTGCCGATCCTCCGACGAGGTGTCCTGACGAACCGCCCAGCCGTCTCCGAGGATGTCGCGCATCCGCACGTACTTCGCCTCCTGGACGAACACGATGTCGGCCTCGGGACCAATGGTGTTCCAATCCCTGCGAGCCGCCTCGGCACGGTGGAAGTCCAGGTTGGCCGTCACGACCCGCAGCTGCGCCACCGCCACCGCCACCGCCACCGGCTGCGGCGCGGCCTGCTCGACGCGGGCCCAGGCCGCTCCGGACGCCACCATCACCGCGAGGACCACACCTGTCAGGGCTGCCAGTCGCTTCATCATCGCGCCCGTACCTTTCAAGAACGGCGTCACCACGACGCCGCCACAGGCTCCGGCACCAGGACCAGCCAATCAAGACTTGCACGCTTAACGCGCTGAGCGCCCCGCGACGGACGTGCCGCCGAACGCTTGCCTGCGGCGGCTCAGGCGGTGACGACCATGCCGTCGCGCACCGTCACCGGCCACGGGGTGAGCCGGCCACCCGAACACGGCCCGCCCACACACAGCCCGTCCTCCACCTGGAACAGGGCCCCGTGCCAGCCGCAGACGATGAGCGTCTTGTCGGGCGTCAGGTAGCGGTCCAGCTCGCGCGCGAGCGGCAGGCCCGCGTGGGGACACCGGTCCACGTAGCCGTGGACCGCGTCACCCTTGCGCACCAGGAAGCCGTGGAAGAACGCGTCCCCCATCTGGAGGACGAGGTTGCGCGCCCCGGGGTCCTCCAGGGCGCTCACCGGGAGCAGCTTCACGTTGGCCGGCGTCGACCAGACGCGCTTGCGCTCCGCCGGCGCCTCCTGCGCGCTCACGCGGCCCTCAAGGCAGCTTCGCCTTCTGGAAACCCGCCCAGCACGCGTCGTAGTCCTGCTGAAGCGCCGGCGACTCCATGGCGAAGCGCGTGGGCCGGAGGACCCAGCGCGACTCGAACATGAAGGCCAGCGTGTCCTTGATTTTGTGAGGCTTCAGGTCCGCCTGGACGGCCTGCTCGTAGCTGGTCCGGTCCGGGCCGTGGCCGCTCATGCAGTTGTGCAGCGAGCCGCCGCCCGGGGCGAAGCCGCCCGCCTTCGCGTCGTAGACGCCGTGCACCAGCCCCATGAACTCGCTCATCACGTTGCGGTGGAACCAGGGCGGCCGGAAGGTGTGCTCGGCCACCATCCACCGCGGCGGGAAGATGACGAAGTCGCAGTTGGCCGTGCCCGGCACCTCGCTGGGTGACGTGAGGACCGTGAAGATGGACGGGTCCGGATGGTCGAAGCTCACCGTGTTGAGGGTGTTGAAGCGAGCCAGGTCGTACTTGTACGGCGCCAGGTTACCGTGCCACGCCACCACGTCCAGCGGCGAGTACGCGTACCGGGCCGACCACAGCCGCCCCTGGAACTTCTGCACCACCTCCGTGGGCCGGTCCACGTCCTCGAAGGCCGCCATAGGCGTCAGGAAGTCGCGCGGGTTGGCCAGACCATTGGCGCCAATGGGCCCAAGGTCCGGCAGGCGGAAGAACGCGCCGTGGTTCTCACAGACGTAGCCCGCGGCCTGGCCTTCCGGCAGCTCCGCGCGGAAGCGCACCCCGCGCGGCACCACCGCGATTTCGCCCGGCGCCACGTCCAGCACGCCCAGCTCCGTCACCAGCCGCAGCCGCCCCGCCTGCGGGACGATGAGCAGCTCACCGTCCGCGTCGAAGAACACCCGGTCCACCATGGAGCGGTTGGCCGCGTACAGGTGGATGCTGATGCCCGCGCCCGACGCCGCGTCCCCGTTGCCCGCGTAGGTGACCAGCCCCTCCACGAAGTCGGTGGGCTGGGCCGGCGGGGGCTGGGGACTCCACCGCAGGCGGTTGGGGGAAGCGGGCACCTCGTCGAAGGGCCCGCTTCGCAACAGCCCCTGCGCCAGCGGTTGGAACGCCGGGTGGTTCGCGCTGGGCCGGAGGCGGTACAGCCAGGAGCGCCGGTTCTCCCGGCGCGGGGCCGTGAAGGCCGAGCCCGACAGCTGCTCGGCATAGAGGCCGAACGGCGCCCGCTGGGGCGAGTTCTGCCCCTCCGGCAGCGCGCCGGGCACCGCCTCAGTGGCGAACTCGTTGCCGAAGCCAGACAGATAGGCGCCGGGAGCCGTCTTGAGGACGCTCCCCGGCGACACCGCGGAGGAAGGCTGGGTAGTCACCGGATTCTCCTCGCAAGCGCGGCGCGCGGCCTAGTCGACCTTGATGACGCCGCGGCGAATCTGGTCCAGCTCGATGGACTCGAAGAGCGCCTGGAAGTTGCCGTTCCCGAAACCCTCGTTGCCCTTGCGCTGGATGATTTCGAAGAAGATGGGCCCGAAGAGATTCTCGGTGAAGATCTGGAGCAGCAGGCCCTCTTCCTCGTTGCCGTCGATGAGGATGCGGTTCTTCCGCATCCGCGCCAGGTCCTCGCCGTGGTTGGGGACGCGCTTGTCGACCAGGTCGTAGTAGGTGTCCAGCGTGTCCTGCAGCGCCACGCCGCGCGCGCGCAGCCGCTCCACGGTGCCGTAGATGTCCGGCGTGGTGAGCGCCAGGTGCTGGATGCCCTCGCCCTTGTACTGACGGATGAACTCTTCAATCTGCGACTTGTCGTCCTGGCTCTCGTTGAGCGGAATCCGGATGGCCTGGTCCGGGGCGATCATCGCCTGGCTGAACAGGCCCGTGGCCTGGCCCTTGATGTCGAAGTACTTCTGCTCGGTGAAGCCGAAGATGCGGTTGTAGAAGGACGACCAGGTGCGCATCTGCCCGCGGCGCACGTTGTGCGTCAGGTGGTCCAGCGTCTCCAGGCCCACGCTGTTCTTCGCCTCGGCCTCCTCGGCGCCGGGGAGCTCCTGCCAGGTGTCATAGAGCGACCCCTTCGCCCCGTGGCGGTCCACCAGATACAGCAGGCTGCCACCGATGCCCTCCACGACATAGGAGCCCTCGCCCAGCGAGCCCCGCTCCGGGTCCGCCGCCTTGGCGCCGCGCTCCAGGGCCATCTCGTATGCGGTGCGCGCGTTCGCCACGCGGAAGGCCATGCCGCTGGCGGACGGCCCGTGCGCCGCGCGGAACTCAGCGGCCTGCCCGGCGGGCTCGCGGTTGACGAGCAGGTTGATGCCGCCCTGCTTGTAGCGGACCAGCTCCTTGGACGGGTGCTTGGAGTACGCGGTGAACCCCAGCCGCTCGAAGAGGCGCTCCATCACCTCGGGCTGGGGGCTGGTGAACTCCACGAACTCGAAGCCGTTCAGCCCAAGAGGGTTCTCTGCCGTATCCGCCATGACGCCGCCTCCGTGCGTTGCTGAGGCGCGGGCCTCCACGGCCCGCGCGAGTCTTCGAAGCGCCCCGTACTCAAGAGCGCCTCCACCGGCGAAAGTAGGAATGGCCCCCTTGCATAAAAAGTACAAAGTCCAGCCAGAGACTGTCAGGGGGTTGCACAACACCTTGCGTCGTGAATCCACCATCAACTTGCCCTGGGGATGGACGGCGCTCGGACGGCGGAGGGCTGTTCACGGCACGACGCTGGGCGTGGTTCAAGCGCTTGCTCCCCCGCTTCGTCGCGTTTCGGCCGGACGCACACGGCCAGGACGCGGCAGGCTGCGTCGTTAGATTACGCACCCGCCCCGCACCTCACCGACCGCGTGAAACAACTCACTTCCCAGACTGAACTCCCTGGCCCTGGTGGCGAACTGGGGGAGCTGCTGCGCTCGCACGACTGGAGCCGCACTCCACTCGGTCCCTACGCGTCGTGGCCCCGCCCGCTGCAGTCGTTCGTCGCCATGATTCTGGAGATGCCGGCCCCCGCCATCATCTTCTGGGGAGACGAGCTCATCCAGCTCTACAACGACGGCTACGCGGTCATCATGGGCCCGCGCCATCCCCGTTACCTGGGCGCCACCTACCGCGAGTGCTGGCCCGACACCTATCCCGTCATCTCGCCCTGGATGCGCAAGCTCCTGGAGACGGGCGAAGTGACGCAGGTGGCGAAGACCTGCTTCATGCTCACCCGCTACGGGTTCAATGAAGAGGCCTACTTCACCTTCGACTTCAGCCCCCTGCGAGACGAGGCGGGCACCATCGCGGGCATCCTCCAGGTCGTCTTCGAGGTCACCGACGTCGTGCTCAGCGAGCGCCGGCTGGCCACGGTTCGCGCGCTGGCGCCCCGGGTGAACGGGCCTTCCGCGAGCGCCACCACGGATGCCATCCGGGCCCTGGCGGACAACCCCAAGGACATCCCCTTCGCGCTCATCTACGACTGGGACGAGGGCGAGCAGCGGCTGGGGCTGACAGCGTCCACGGGGCTCGATGGGCTGGCGCGGCACGCCGTCATGGACCTGGGACGAATCACGGAGGCCACGAAGCAGGCCGTGGCGGCGAACGTCCCGGTCCTCCTGGAGTCGGTGCCGTCCATCCTGGGAGCCCGCCAGTTCGGCCCCTGGCCCGAGCCGACAGAGAAGGCGCTGGTGCTGCCCTTGCGCCGCACCCACACGGACAGCCTGAGGGGCGTGCTCATCCTGGGCATCAGCCCCCGGCTGCGCTTCGACGACACCTATCGCCGGTTCTTCGAGGACGTGGCGCGCGAGGTGGTCACCCACCTGGCAGTGGAGCGGGAGAAGCGCGCCGAGCGCGAGGCTTTCGCGCACGCCCAGCAGGCCCGGGCCCAGGCCGAAGCGGAGGTGGTCCGGCGGGCCCAGGCGGAGACCGCGCTCAGGGCCAGCGAGGAGCGCCTGCGGATGGCGTTGGCCGCCGGGCAGTTGGGCGTCGTGGAGTTGCAGTACGCGCGCGGCGTGCTGACGTGGGACGAGCGGGCCCTTCAGCACCTGGGCCTCCCCCCCGGCAAGTCCCCGACGCTGGCGGAGGCCACGGCCCGGATTCACCCCGACGACGGGGACCGCGCGCGGCGCACGATTGAACAGGCGCTGCATCCGGGCGCGGGGGCGATCCGCCTGGAGTGCCGCGTACAGGGCTGGGATGGCGTGCAGCGCTTCCTGCTGGCCATGGTGAAGACGCACTTCGACGCCCAGGGGCAGCCTGACCGCGTCGTCGGCGCCCTGCAGGACGTGACGGAGCAGCGGAGCGCCGAACAGGAGCGCGAGCGGCTGGCCACCATCGTCGAACAATCCCCCGACTTCATCGGCGTGGGAGCCCCGTCCGGCCGGGCGGTGTGGGTGAACGACGCGGGGCGGCGCCTGCTGGGGTTGAAGCCCGATGAAGACATCACCCGGTACCGCCTGCGGGACTTCTTCCTGGCTGAAGACCAGGCCTACGTCGACCAGCACATCGCGCCCGCCGTCCTCCAGGGCGGCCGGTGGGAGGGGGAGTTCCGCTTCCGGCACTTCCCGACGGGCGAGCCCATCGCGGCGCAGTACCACACCTTCGCCCTGGTGGAGCACGACACCCAGCGGCAGCTGGGCATCGCCACCGTCAGCCGCGACATCCGCGCGCAGAAGCGACTGGAGGCGGAGCGGGAGCGGCTGCTCGCCCGGGAGCGCGTGGCGCGCGAGGAGGCGGAGGAGGCCAACCGGCTCAAGGACGAGTTCCTCGCCACCGTCTCCCACGAGCTGCGCACGCCGCTCACGGCGGTGCTCGGCTGGGTGCAGATGCTGAGGACCGGCACGCTGCCGCCGGAGAAGCGGGAGCGGGCGCTGGCCACCGTGGAGCGCAATGCCCGCGCCCAGGGGCAGCTCGTCGAGGACCTGCTCGACGTGAGCCGCATCATGACGGGCAAGCTGAAGCTGGAGGTGTCGTCCGTCGACGTGAGCCAGGTCGTGGAGGCCGCGCTCGAGTCACTGCGGCCCGCCGCCGACGCGAAGGGCATCCGCATCCAGGCCGCGCTCGACTCGAGCGGCACCATCATGGGCGACGCGAGCCGCCTGCAGCAGGTGGCGTGGAACCTCTTGTCCAACGCGGTGAAGTTCACCCCCAAGGGAGGCCGCGTCCAGGTGCTGGTGGAGCGGCGGAACTCCTCGGTGGAAATCTCGGTGGCCGACACGGGCCAGGGCATCTCCCCGCGGTTTTTGCCGCACGTGTTCGAGCGCTTCCGACAGGCCGACGGCAGCACCACGCGCAAGGCCGGGGGGCTCGGGCTGGGACTGGCCATCGTCCGGCACCTGGTGGAGCTGCACGGCGGCACCGTGATGGCCACCAGCGAGGGCGAGGGCCGGGGGGCCACCTTCACCGTCAGCCTGCCGCAGGCCGTGGCGCTGCGGCGCGAGGTCCGGGTGCCGCCCACGCTCCGCGGCCCGCTGCGGGAGCAGGACCTCCCCTGCCCGCCCCAGCTCGCGGGCCTGCGGGTGCTCGTGGTGGACGACGAGGAGGACACGCGCGAGCTGCTTCGCAGCATCATCGAGACGTGTGGCGGCATCGTCACCACGGCCAGCTCGTCGGAGGACGCGCTGGCCGAGCTCCGCGAGGCGTCCTTCGACGTGCTCGTCTCCGACGTCGGCATGCCCGAGGAGGACGGGTACCGCTTCATCGCCCGCGTCCGGGCCCTGCCCGCGGCACAGGGCGGGGGCATCCCCGCGGTGGCCCTCACCGCCTACACCCGCATGGAGGACCGGACGCGCGCGCTGCTCGCGGGCTTCACCACCCATGTGCCCAAGCCCATTGAGCCGGTGGAGCTGATGGCCGTCATCGCCTCCATGGCCACCCGAGGCCCACCACGACGGGCCTGACCGGGCCTACCTCACGGGTCTTCTTTTCATGGGGTGGCCGGCCCCACTGGCCGCCCCGGAGATGTCAGACCCTTCCGGTAGTCTGCCTTCATTCCCGAAGCCGGAAAGGAAGGCCGAACCATGACCGTCACCCATGAGAGTCCGCGCGTCTCCGTCAACAAGCTGGGCCAGTACCTCACCGCGACGCCGTCGCTGCGAAAGCGCATCATCCAGGGCCAGAAGCACCCGGTGGACCCGCGATACCTGCGCTACCCCGCCGCCGCCCAGGCCATCATCGAGTTCCTGTGCGGAGGCCGGGACGAGGTCATCCTCCGCTACCACCAGCGGCGGCTCCTCAACGCCCAGCCGGAATCCGACTACGACGCGCACCGGCTGGCCCTGTGCGCGGAGGCGCTCCAGCGGTGCCTGGTGTCCGCGGGGGGCCTGACCACCCAGGCGATTGCCAGTCCCGTGGACGCGGACCTGCCGCCGCTGGCGCTGGCGGGCGTGGACATCAGCGTGCGCCCGGACGTGCTGCTGCGCGGCGTGGATGACCAGGGGCGGATGCGCTCCGGGCTGCTGAAGCTCTACTTCTCCAAGCACACGCCGCTGGACGAGCGCTCCGGGCAGTACATCGCCACGGTGCTCCAGCGGTACGCCGAGGAGCGGCTGGAGCAGCGCGGCCCGGTGGACCCGCGGCTGGTGGGCGTGTTCGACGTCTTCGCGGGCCGGCTCTTCCAGGCGCCCAGGGCCCAGCAGCGCCGGATGAACGACGTCCGGCTGGCGTGCGAGGAAATCGCCGCCCGGTGGGACGTCCACTGACGCCTCGGGGAGCAGGCGTCCCGTCGCGGGCCTGTCCATTTCCGGGACAGGCCTTCCCGCATCCGCGCACTCCTCCGACCTCCTCCGAGAAGGCCCCCCTCGAAATGCCCGGTGGTTGCGCTCGCGGGGCGGTTGGCATGTCCTTCGCTCATGGCCGCAGCCATGGACTCGCTCCGCCAGGACCTCCGCTACGCGCTACGCACCCTGACACGAACCCCCGGCTTCACGCTGGCCGCGGGCCTCACGCTAGCGCTGGTCATCGGGGCGAACGCCGTCCTGTTCAGCGCCATCCACGCCATGCTGCTGCGGCCCCTGCCCTTTCCGTCGCCCGATTCGCTGGTGCGCATCTGGTGCGTGCAGGAGTCGGTGACCCACGCCTCCGTGTCACCGCCAGAGCTGCTCGGCTGGCGGGAGCACTCAAAGGGCTTCAGCCAGCTGGCGGGCTTCGGGCGCATCAACCTCAACCGGACGGGCACGGACGAACCCGAGCGGGTGCGGGCGGGGCGCATCACCCCCAACTTCTTCTCCGTGCTGGGGGTCCACCCCGCGCAGGGGCGTGACTTCCGCGAAGAGGACGCCCCGCCTGGGGGCGACACCTCCGCGGTGCTGGTGAGCCATGGCTACTGGCAGCGGGCGCTCGGGGGCGCACCGGACGTGGTGGGCCAGGCGCTGCTGCTCAACGGCCGGAGCCACACGGTGGTGGGCGTGCTGCCGGAGTCCTTCTCGTTCCCGGAGTTCTCCGAGGACACGGACCTTTGGGTTCCCGAGTGGCAGGACCCGCAGCGCCACGGCAACCACTACCATTCGGTGCTGGGGCGGCTGGCACCGGGCACCTCGCTGGAGGCGGCACGGGCGGACCTGGAGCGCGCGGCGCAAGCCATTGGCCATCCCGAGCCAGGGCAAGCGCCCCACTCCGTGCGGGTGACGGGCTGGCAGGACCACCTCACGGCCAACACGCGGGACGTGCTGTGGATGCTGTGGGCGGCGGTGGGCTTCGTGCTGCTCATCGCGTGCGCCAACGTGGCCAACCTCATGCTGGTGCGGACGTTGTCCCGGCAGCGGGATGGCGCCATCCGGGCGGCGCTGGGCGCCAGCCGGGGACGAAGGCTCCAGCAGTCCCTTGTGGAAAGCGTGCTCCTGTCCCTCTTGGGCGGCGTGCTGGGGGTCCTGCTGATGCTGTGGGGCCAGGAGCTGGTGCGCACGCTGCTGCCGGCCAGCGTGCTGCGCGGGGCGCCGCTGGAGCTCAACGGCACCGTCCTGGGCTTCAGCGTGCTGCTGTCGGTGGGCACCGGCCTGCTCTTCGGCATGGCGCCCGCGCTGCATGCCTCGGGGATGAACGTGCTGCCCTTGCTGCGGCAGTCCGGCAACGCCGTGGGCGCGCGCGCCGGACATCCGCTGCGAAGCGCGCTCGTCATGGTGCAGCTCGCGCTCGCGCTGGTGCTGATGGTGGGCACGGGCCTCATCGTGCGCTCGCTGCAGAACGTCCAGGCGGTGGACCCGGGCTTCGACGCGACGGGCGTCGTCGCCGCGCGCTTGACGCTGTCCCCCGACGCGTACCAGGAAGACATGCGCAAGCGGGCCTTCTTTGACGGCGTCGCGGAGCGGCTGAGGGCGCGTCCGGGCGTGGAGGCGGTGGGCTTCGTCAACGACGCGCCGCTGGGAGGCTCGAGCTCGGCGGGCGACTTCGAATTGGAGGGGAGCGCAACCTCGCCCGGTGAGCGCTACTACACGGACTTCCGGGTGGCCTCACCCGGCTACCTCTCCGCGATGCGCATTGGCGTGCGACAGGGCCGCGACTTCGGCACCCAGGACACGGAGAAGAGCGCACCGGTCATCATCGTCAATGAGACCTTCGTTCGGAAGTTCCTCGGTGGAGGGGAGGCCCTGGGCCGGCGGGTGCGGCTGGGCTGGGATGACGCGCAACCCTTCCGGGAAATCGTCGGCGTGGTGGAGGACGTCCGCCATGAGACGCTCACCCAGCCGGCCCAGCCCGAAACCTACATGCCCTACGCCCAATATCCCCTGCGAGCCATGACGATGCTGGTGCGCACCCAGGGCTCGCCCGCCTCGGCGCTGGCCGCGCTGCGCGAGGAGGTGAAGGCGATGGACGCAGAGCAGCCCCTCTACGACTTGCGCCCCTTCACCGAGCGGGTGGAGGAAATCCTGCTCCGCCCCAAGGCCGCCACGCGGCTGCTGGCGGCCTTCGCCGTGCTCGCCGTCCTCCTGGCCAGCGTCGGCGTCTACGGCGTGCTGGCGTATTCGGTGGGCCAACGGACGCGGGAGCTGGGCATCCGGATGGCGCTGGGGGCCCACCCGCGGCAGGTGCTGGGGTTGGTGCTCGGCCAGGGCCTGCGGTTGACGGCGGCGGGCGTGGGCGTGGGGCTCATCGCGGCCTTCGGCTGCACCCGCCTCATGGCGGCGACGCTGTACGGCGTCAGTCCCTTCGACCCGGACATCTTCCTGGGCGTGGCCCTGGCGCTGTCGGTCATCTCCCTCCTCGCTTGCTGGCTGCCCGCGCTGCGCGCCAGCCGCGTCCCGCCGTCGGTGTCCCTGCGCGCGGAGTAGGCTTCGCGCCCAAGCCGCCGCTGCCCGGGGCCCCCCGGGCGGCTGGGGAGCGGGCACCCGGGCGGGCGAACCGGGCCCGGCCCCAGGGGATTTGCCCCCGACGGGTGGGCGGACAGGGCTGGACGGCACCTGATATGGAATAAGCCGCCCCAGCCTCCGTCGGAGTAGACGTGAACAAGCTCGCCAGCATTGCCGCCCTCTTCCTTGCCGCCACGGCGCTCGTGGTGGCCCTCTGGAGTCCACGTGAGACGGTGCAGGCTCCGGCCCCGTCCCCTCCGCCGGAGCTGCCCACCAGCGTCGCCGCGGACGTCATCAGCCTGGAGCGCCGGATGAAGGCCCTGGAAGACACGTCCATCAGCCTGTCCCGCCGGCTGATGGAGGTGGAGCGGCGCCCCACGCTGACAGCGGATGGGAAGGTGGTGGCCTCGCCGCCGCCCGCGGCGCTCGCGGCGGAGGTGGAGCAGCTGCGCGCCGAGGTGCACGGCATGGTCGCCGGCGAAGCGCTGAACTCCGCGGGTGGCCGCGACTACCTCAAGGACGCGGTGCGCAACGTCCAGGATGAGATGCGCAACGAGCAGCGCGCCCAGCGCCAGCAGCAGTGGCAGCAGGCGCAAATCCAGCAGCAGGCGCAGCAGCAGGAGCGCGTGCGCAAGTTCGTCACCGACGCGCGGCTGAACTACACCCAGGAGCAGACGCTGACGCGCCGGATGGAGGCCGAGGCCACCAAGCGCCAGGCGCTCATGGATGAGGTCCGCGCCGGCACGAAGTCCATGCGCGACATGCGCCAGGCGCTGCGCACGGAGAGCCAGCAGACCGACCAGGAGATGAACGCCCTCCTCGACGAGGCCCAGCGCGCCCAGTACCAGACGCTGCGCCGCGGAGATCGCCGCGTGGGGGGCCCCCCGGGCGGTCAGCGTGGCGGCCAGGGCCGCTGAAGCGCCGCGCCGTGACGACGGCCCCCGTCATTCGAACGGGGGCCTCGCGTTGTGGGAGATGACGAGCACCTCCTCCGGACGCCGCTCCGAGCGCGCCCAGGCCAGCAGCGCGGCGAGCGAGTCCACCGCCTTCTCCTCCGCCGTCTCCAGCGGCACATCCTCGCGGTAGGGGTAGAAGAGGTCCTTGGAGCCCAGGCTCTGCTCGGCCCAGCGCCGCCAGCCGGGCATCGTCCTGCCGGGCGCGGGTTGCAGGCCCACCACCTCGTAGCCCGCGGCGGAGAAGGGCCGGTACAGCCCCGCGACGGTGGCGCCCGTGCCGAAGCCACACACCACGCAGCGCACGGCGGGATACACGTCCCGGATGACGTCGAGCAGCCGCGTGGTCCACGACTCCACGCTCTCCACCAGCGCGCCATTGGCGAGCTGCCGGGGCCAGAACCAGCCCTGGCGCTCGTAGTCCAGCGCCAGCTCCCAGGCCTGGGTGAAGCCGTGCACGGTGCGCACCTCCCCACCGAAGCCGTTGGCTCGCAGGTACGCGGTGCCCATCGTGTCCGTGAGGGCCACCACCGGCAGCCCGCGCTCGCGGCCCAGCGCGTCCAGCGCCAGCGCCGACGACGCCCCCGACAGCTCCACCAGGCCCTTCGTCTCCGCGGGCGCGGACTCGAGGTGATGGGAGAACGTCAGGTACTTCAGACTGCCCGCCGGAAGCGCTCCACCCCAGAGCACCACCGGCCCCCCCGGCCAGGGCCGTGACAAGGGAAACACGACGCGCATGCGTGAACCTCCGTCCCCAACCTCCCCGGTGGGGCCTTCCCACGCCAGCCGCGCGGCGCGGGGGCTGTCCGGACGTGGACCCGAAGTCCGCCCGTTCACCTGCCCAGGACACTCGCCCCTGCCAGGAGGCTGAAGTGAAAAGCCTCTGCGGGAAGGCGGCTGTGCGATAGTCGGCGGCGGCTCCACATGCTGCGCCGGCTCCTTCCTACGCTCGTCGCCCTGGGTTGTGGCCTCCTGGCCCTGGGCTGGGGGCTGATCAGCCTCCAGCGCATCTTCAGCCAGGAGCGGGATGACGCCCACGCGCAGCTGCGCTCGCGCCGGGACGCGCTGGCTCACGCGGCCGAAGAGGCCCTGCGGCAGAACCTGGCGAAGCGGCTCGACGAGCGCATCCCCACCCTCCACGCCGCCGTGGGAGACCCGCTCGAGCCCGGCGAGGGCTACTACCTCAACTTCCGCGGCTACCAGTTCCTGCCGCGCCTCACCCTCCCCATGCCGGGCACCGGGACGCCCGCGAAGGACGTGCACGCCCTGCTGCGCGCGCGGCTGAAGGACGGCGCGCCCTCCAGGGCATGGGAGCCGCGCCTCACGCGGCTGCGCGCGGTGGAGGCGGCGCTGGCGGCCCAGGACGCGCGGGGCGCGGCGACCCGCGTGGAGGAGCTGCTGCGCTACCACGCGGCGAACCGGCTGCCCCCCGAGCAGGAGCTGCCCTTCCTGCTGCTGGTGGTGGAGCGCCTTCATCGCGGCGCCGCCACCACGCCGCTGGTGCGGGCCCTGCTGCGCGAGGGACTCCCGGAGGACCTGGGCGGCTTCGCCCGGGCGTCGGGGTTGCAACGGGACGTGCTGCGCGAGCGTTCACGCTTCACGCAGGCGGACTTCGACTTCCTCCATGCGCGCATCGTCCGGGTGAGCGCCGCGCTGGGCGAGCCCACGGGCGACTTCCTGGCCCGGGCGGGCGAAGCGGGCGCGGGCATGCTGGTGATTCCCGAGGAGCTCGACGAGCCCACCCTCCTGGGCGAGTCCTGGTACGTGGCGCTGCGCGGCGAGGCGGTGTACGGCGTCGCGGTGGACCTGGAGGCGATGCTCCAGCCCATCACCCAGGACCTGCAGGCGCGCGGGCTCTTCGACGCGACGGGGCGCCTGCGGCTGCGCGCGGGCGGCGCCGTCCTCCCCCTGAGCACGCTGAAGCTGGCGGTGGACATGCCGCAGTGGGCGCGGCAGGAGGCGGACATCGACGCGCGCCATGGGCTGAAGACGCTGCTGGTGGCCGTGTGCGGCGGGCTCGCGGTGGCCATCGTCGCGCTCGCGGTGGTGGCCCAGCAGCGCAAGTACCGCTTCCTGGAGCTCAAGAGCGACTTCGTGGCCACCGTCTCCCACGAGCTGCGCACGCCCCTGGCCTCCATCCGCCTGCTGGGCGAGACGCTGGAGCGGAAGCTGGCGCAAGCGCCGGAGGTGCGTGACTACCCGGCGCGCATCGTCCAGGCCGCGGATGGGCTGCACTTCCTGGTGGAGAACATCCTGTCGTTCAACCGCATCGACAAGGGCCGCTGGACGCTGCGGACCTCGCGCGTGCGGTTGGAGGAGCTCATCCACCCGCTGCGCGACGACCTGGCCAGCGCCACCAACGTCCCCGTCCACATCACCTCCGACTTGGAAGGCGTGGAGCTGGAAGCGGACCCGGGCCTGCTGCGGATGCTGCTCTCCAACCTGGGACGCAACGCGTGTGCCTACAACCGCAGGAGCCCCGTCGAAATCTCCATCCGCGCGCAGGTGATACCCGGCTACGGCTGCACGGTGCTCTTCCAGGACAACGGCGTCGGCATCCCCGAGTCCGAGTGGGAGAACGCCTTCCTGGACTTCTACCGGCTGACGGTGCCCGGGACGGAGGTCCATGGCAGCGGGCTGGGCCTTGCCCTGTGCCGCAAAATCATGAAGCTGCACCGGGGTGACATCCAGGTGGCCTCCTCGGGGCCCGACGGAACCACCTTCGCGCTGATATTCAGCGAGCCCGCTCGATGAACACCGCCACCTCCTCCCCTCCCTCGCGTCCCTCCATCCTCATCGTCGAGGACGACGCCCACCTGCGCGTCGGCCTCCGGGACAACCTGCGGGACGAGGGCTACCTCGTCGCCGAGGCCCCCAGCACCCGCGACGCGGAGCGGCTGCTGCAAGAGCGGGTGTTCGACCTGCTCATCCTGGACGTCATGCTGCCCGGCGAGGACGGCTACAGCTTCTGCCGCCGGCTGCGGACGCAGGGCAACAAGAGCATGGTGCTGATGCTCACCGCGCGCTCGCTGGAGGACGACATCCTCAAGGGCTTCGAGGTGGGCGCGCAGGACTACCTCACCAAGCCCTACCGGCTGCGGGAGCTGCTGGCCCGGGTGCGCGCCCTGGTGCGCCGCTCCGGCACGGCGCCGCCGGAGCAGCTGGGCTTCAGCGGCTTCACCCTGGACCTGGGCCGGCGGCAGGTGTCGCGCGCGGACGGTTCGGGGGTGGAGCTGACGCGCACGGAGTTCGACCTGCTGGCCTTCCTGCTGCGGCACCGGGACAGGGCCCTGCCCCGAGGCGAAATCCTGGACGCCGTCTGGGGCCGCGACGTGGTGGTGGACCCACGCACGGTGGACAACTTCGTCTCCAGCCTGAAGAAGAAGCTGGGGTGGACGAGCACCTCCGGCTTCTCCATCCACACCATCCGGGGCGTGGGCTACCGCATGGAGGTCGCTTCGTCATGACACAACCATGACGAAGCGATGGCCGACCCACCGCCATTCGAAGAAGCCGACTCCGTAGGTTGACTCTTGCGTGGACAGGGCGCTCCGCAACCACCCGTCCCCGTCGGTGCCGCCCGTCTCGCACGGCCGTCACCGGGAGCGCCTGACGCAGAGGGAGGCATCCGGAATGTTCAAGTCGGTCATCGAGCGGCAGCGGGCTGGACGTCTTGGCACGGGCGTGTGGGTGTCCATCGCCCTGCATGCGGCCCTGTTCGGGGCGGTGCTCTTCATCTCCGCGAGGCCGCCGGGGCCGAGCGAGCCTCCGGAGCCGAAGGAGCTGGTGCTCCGGGTGGCGCAGCCCCCGCGCGTGGCGAAGGGCTCCCCCGCCCCCGCGCAGCCGAAGGCCGCCGTCGCGCCGCGCCCGCGTCCACGCAACCGGGACCGCGTGCCCGCGCGGGTCCCGCCGCCGGTGGTGGACGCGCCGCCCAAGCCGGTGGAGGCGGTGGCGAGCACCGACACCAGCACCGCGACGGACGAGCTGGCGAACCCGGGGGATGGCGTGCCGGGCGGACACCCGGAGGGCTACGAGGACAGCGACGTGATTGGCGTGCCATTCGTGCCCGGCTTGAGCCCCGGGCAGGAGAGCACGGGCACCGACATCCTCCCCTTCGGAGCGAGCATGACACTGCCCAGGCTGATGGGCGGCCCGGGCATCGAGTACACGCACCAGGCCATCGCCGCCCGCGTGGAGGGCACCATGACCGCCAAGTGCGTCATCACGGTGCGCGGCGACGTGACGGACTGCCGCATCATCAAGGGCCTGCCGCACATGAATGAGTCCGTGCTCGACGCGCTGCACGGCCGTCGCTACACCCCGGTGCAGTACCAGGGCCGGACGGTGAGCGTGTCCTACGTGTTCACCCTGCGGCTCAAGCTGCCCCGGTAGGGCGGCTCAGCCCCCATGGCCTCCCGCCGGCACCAGGACGTGCGTCAGGACGTACTTCTTGAGGCGCTGGCGGAGCGCATCCTCCAGGGTGAGCGTGATTTGAGGGTGGACGCGCGCGCCCACCTCGAACAACACCGCCTCCAGCAGCAGCCCCTCCTGGGCGATGGCGAAGAGGCGGTCCAGCGTGGGGTCCGAGGCGTCCGTCTTGCCCTCCGCCTTCTGGCTCTCATGGACCGCCAGCGCCGAGGCCAGGCACTCCATCTCCTCCACGGAGGTGAACTGCTCTTCGGTGGAGCCCGTCATCCGCTCCCGGTGGGACGGCTCGCCCAGCCACAGGGCCTTGCAGTTGGCGAACGCCAGCCAGGACGGGTCGTGGTTGGGGTCGAACTGGATGGAGACGCCCTCCGCGTCGCGCTCGGCGTACCCGCGCGGGACAATGGTGTCACCGCGGATGATCAGGCCCAGGTGCGCGTTGGTGCGGAAGAACTGGCGGATGACGGGGTAGCGCGGGCTCAGCGACAGACACTGCGCCCAGGCATCCAGCGCCTCCTCGAAGCGCCCCAGCTTCGCCAGGGCGTTGCCCTGGAAGAACCAGGCACGGTGGTCATAGGGGTTGAGGGTGGTGGCGCGGACGTAGTGCGCAAGCGCGGTGGCCGCGTCTCCGGCGAAGTAGTCCGCGTCACCCCGGAAGACCCACGCCACGTAGCACTCGGGACACAGGTCCGTGGCCTGGGCGTACAGCTTCGCGGCCTCGGCGTAGCGCTTCGCCTGGAAGTGGGGCTCGGCCTCATCGAGCAGGGCCTTCAGCCCGGCGGGGGTGGGCCACTCGCGAATGGTGCGGCGGCCGTCCTCCACCACCACCTGGGGGACGTCAATCAGGGCCACGCGCTGAGGCCATAGCTGGTCGCCCCAGCCGCCCGGAGGTGAGTCCTTGCCGTCGACCCGGTAGGCGACCGTGGAGTCCTCCAGCACCTTCATGATTTCGGAGGGCGAGAGGTACCGCGGCGTCTCGTCCTCCGCCTGGGACGTCTCGGCGGCCTCGGGGGGCGCTGCTGGGACGGGCTTCGGCGTGGACGCGCAGCCCAGGACGAAGGAACAGCCGAGGACGATGAAGAATGGACGCACGCGCGAGGGCCCCTTCGAAGGATGCGAGGACAACGACCTCCAGTCTACGCCCGGGAGTTCCTCCATCCGGAGCCTCGAAACACATCGACACATCCCGAGCCCCCTCGCCTGGGAGATGTCCACCGCCAGGCAAGCACTCCGGAAGTGGCCTGAAAGGGCTCGCGTGGCCGGCGCGCCTTCGTTAGGACCCAAGCGCCGCGCCCCACCCGGGTCGCGGTTCCGGGCGGCGAGGGCACGGTCTTCCCGGCCGTCCTCCAAGCCGCCCCGGGTTTCGGGGCAGGGACGATGCCGAGCACCTGGTACGACGCGGTGGTGGTGGGCGCGGGGTTTGGCGGACTGGCCACCGCGCTGGAGCTGACGCGGCGAGGCGCTCGCGTGGCGCTGTGCGAGTCGCTGAACTACCCTGGCGGCTGCGCCAGCACCTTCCAGCGGGGCGGCCATGCCTTCGAGGCAGGGGCCACGCTCTTCTCGGGCTTCGAGCCGCACCAGCTCTTCGGCCGGTGGATTCGGGAGCTCGCCCTGCCTGTCACGGTGGAATGGTTGGACCCCGTGGTGGAGCTGCGGACCTCCACCTCGCGGCTTGCCGTGTACCGGGACCGCGAGCGCTTCATCGAAACCCTGTGCGCCCTGCCCCATGCCCCCGCGCCCGCGGTGCGGCGCCTCTTCGCGCTCCAGGCGCAGGTGGCCGGCGCCCTGTGGCCCCTCTTCGATGACCCGACGCTGCTGCCCCCGTTGGACGTGCGCGCCCTGCTGCGCCACGCGGGCCGGGCGCTCCAGTATCCCCCGCTGCTGCGGTGGCTGGGACGCCCCCTGGGCGCGGTGCTGGAGCACCTGGGGCTGACGGCGTTCGCGCCGCTGCGCACGTACCTGGACGCGCTCTGCCAGATTACCGTCCAGTGCAGCGCGGCCGAGGCGGAGGCCCTCTTCGCCCTGGCCGCCATGGACTACTACTGGCGCGGCACGGGCCACGTCCGGGGCGGCATCGGTCAGCTCGCGCGGGCCCTGACGGGCGCGGTGGAGGCCCAGGGAGGCACCATCCTGCTGGCCAACCGGGTGAAGGCCGTGACGCCGGTCGCTGGAGGATGGAGCGTGAGCGCGCGCCGAGGCGAGCTGCGGACACGGCACTTGGTGGCCAACGTGCTGCCGCGGAGCTTGAGCCGGCTGCTGGGCGTTCCCCTGGAGACGATGCCCCGCTTGGACAGGCTGTCCCAGCGCGTCGAGTCCGGCTGGGGCGCGGCGATGCGATACCTGGTGGTGCGCGCACCCGACGGGGCGGCTGGACACGCGCATCATCTGGAGCTGGTGGAGGACCTGGCCGCGCCGTTCATCGAAGGCAACCACCTGTTCATGTCCATCAGCGGCGAGGCCGACATGGGCCGAGCGCCACCGGGCCACCGCACCGTGACGGTGTCCACCCATGTGCCGCTGACGACGCTCTCCGGGCTCCCCGCGGAGGCACAACGTGGCTACGTGGAGCGCATCCAGGCGCGGATGGACCAGGGGCTGCGGCGGCTCGCGCCGGAGTGGCTGGAGGGTCAGACGCACGCGATGACGGCCTCCCCACGCACGTACCAGCGCTTCACGCAGCGCGACGCGGGTGCGGTGGGCGGCGTGCCCCGGCGCGCGGGCCTGGAGAACTACCGGCACCTGGGCCCCTTCCACGTCCGGGAGGGACTGTGGCTGGTGGGGGACTCGGTGTTCCCCGGCCAGAGCACCCTGGCCACGGCGGTGGGCGGCGTGCGCACCGCCGCGAGCATCGCCTCGCGAAGCTGAGGAATGCTCCACTCAGGCGTCGAGAAGGTCCGCCCAGAAGCGCACCAGCCGCCACACGTCCATCAGCGCCTGCGGCCCATCCATCTCCGCATGGGTGATGAGCGGCGTGGCCAGCGCGTGGACCTCGGTGTGGGGGCTCAGGGCCGCGGCCAGCCGGCGGGACTCCATGGCGGGAATCACCGTGTCCCCCGCGCCGTGCAGCAGGAAGACAGGCGCGGTGGGCGGCGGCGAGCGCTCCGGTGACAGCGCCGGGTCCGCGGCGAAGGTCTTCACGAAGGGCAGCAAGCGTGGGCCCAGCGCCGCCACGTCGCGCGCGTTCACGTAGCCCATCAACGTGGCCGCCGGCTCGGGCAGCTCCGCCTGGAGCTCGCGCGCCCTGGCGAACGTCTCCGCCGCGAGGCGGCCATCCACCATGGCCTGATGCGATGCGCGCAGGAAGGTCCGGATGCCAGCGCGGAGGGGCTCCACCTGCTCGGCCGGCACCAGCTTCTCCGCCACGTTGAGCAGAATGATGACCACGCCATAGTCATGCGGGGCCAGATGACTTCCGTCCGGCAGCTCGCCCGAGCACAGGAAGGTGAGCACGCGCGGCAAGTCCCCATGCCCGCCGAAGGAGAGCGTGGCCGCAACCCGGTCCTTCAAGGCGGGTCGTCCCGCCGCCACCACGGACAGGCCGCCGGAGAAGCTGATGCCGAACAGGTTCACCTTCCCGCCGGGCGACAGGTCCGCTTGCGACGCGGCCCACACGGCGGCGTCTTCGATGATGTCCGGCAGGCGCGGCGTGATTTCGTAGCGCAGCAGGTCCGGCGGCTCCGGGGTGAGCACCGGCTGGCCGCCCATGGCCAGGTCCTCCGCCAGCGTCACCAGCCGAGGCTCGTCGATGCCATCCGCGTGGACGCCCGAGGTCAGCACCACCGTGCGCCCGCGCTGCGTCAACGGCCGGTACAGCCGGGCACGCACCGAGCCGTGACGCGTGGGCACCTGAATGTCACTCACGTCGAAGGGGACGGTGCGCCAGTCCGCGAGCGCCGTCTCCACGCGGCCCTGCATGCCCGCCGCGCGCACCACCAGGGACAGGCCCCGCAGCCACCCCGGCACCACCCACAGGCCCGCGGCCAGCAGCGCCACCAGCGACGCCGCCAGGCTCCGCCGCACCAACCGGCTCATTGGAAGAGGTGCTCCACGAAGGTGCACAGGCGCTCGCGCTCGAAGGGCTTCTCCAGCAGCCCGCGCGTGCGGCGGCCCACGAACTCACGCGCCTGCGCGGTGAAGGCGCCCCCCGTCATCAGCCCGGTGCGCAGCGCGAGGTCTGGCGCCAGCCGCTCCAGCTCCACCACGAAGTCCAGCCCGCTCATGCCCGGCATCATCACGTCGCACAGGATGGCATCGAACCGCTCCCCCATGGAGAGCAAGCGCAGGGCCTCGCGCGCGTCCTGGACGACGTGAATCTCATACACGTCACGCACCAGCCGGCTCACCGAGTTGCCCACGGAGGGCTCGTCATCGATGAGCAGCAGCCGCCGGCGGATGCGAGCGACCGCTGGCTCCAGCAGCTGCGCTGACGCCGCGCCCTCCGTCTGGCCCGCGGCCTGCGTGGGAAGGACGATGCGGAAGGTGCTGCCCCAGCCGGGCGCGCTGGAGACCTCGATGCGTCCCCCCATGGCCTGCACCAGCGTGAGGCTGATGGACAGCCCCAGCCCCGTGCCCTCTCCGACGGGACGGGTGGAGAAGAACGGGTCGAAGATGCGGCGCTGCACGTCCGGCGCCATGCCGTGCCCGTTGTCGGAGACCTCCAGCTCCACGTGCCGGCTGCTGCTGGCGCGCAGGGACACCCGCAGCCGGTTCTCCTCGGGCGCACGGTCCGGCAGCGCCTGGAGCGCGTTCAACAGCAGGTTCACGACAATCTGGGTGAGGCGCGCTTCGTTGCCATGAACGGGCAGCACCGGCTCCAGCGTGCACGTCAGCCGGGCGACCAACCCCAACTGGTTGCGGAGCAGCCGCAGCGCGCCGTCCACCACATGCACCATGTCCACCGGGCCGTGCAGCTCCTCATCCGCGCGGGAGAAGGTGCGCAGGTCGCGGACAATCGCGCTGACGCGGCCAGCGCCTTCCTGGGCCTCCGCCACCACCTCACGCAGCTCCATGAGCTGGTCGTGAGACAGCTCCGGCTGGGAGAGCAGCTCACGCAGGTACGAGAGGTTGGAGCTGACGTAGGACAGGGGGTTGTTGATTTCGTGCGCGACGCCCGCGGCGAGCGTGCCAATCGACGCCATCCGGTCCGCCAGCACCCACTGCGACTCCAGCCGCGCGCGGTCCGTGACCTCGTGGAGGCTCGGCGTGGGCGTGGCGTCCCCCTCCGACAGCGCCCACAGGCGCCGGCGCAGGCTCGCGAGCCGCACGCCCCAGTGTGTCCCGGGCGCGGGCAGGCACTCATCCGCGCCGGCTTCGGCCAGCGCGTCGGCTTCCACGGGCGCGCGGTTCGTGAGCACGACCAGGTGCGTGCGGGGCACCCCGCGCAGGGCATTCAACCGCTGACAGCTCGTGCACAGCTCCGACAAGAGGCCCCCGTCGTCCCACAGGACGATGAGTCCCTCGGAGATGGCCGCGGGCAACGTCCCCGCCAGGGGCACACGCAAAATCTGGCAGTTCCGTCCCGTGTCGGACTCGAGAATCCCTCGCTCGACCTCCTCCGACACCTCGGGAGGTAATGCCACCAGCGTCACAAACACGGCGTCAATCCTCCGGCCCCATGAGCCCCGGGTTCCGCGCGCGGGAGCCGGAGCCACGCGCCCATTGCAGCGCCCGCGCGCTCCACGGTCAACGTCGTCGCGTCGCCGACAGTTCTCTGCCCTTCCGAGCGGTGGTTCCCGGGACCCGGCGGGTCGCCGTCGCCACCACCTGAGGCCCCACGGCGCACGCCTGCAGCAGCGGGCAGCGGCCGCAATTCTCCGCCACGGGTTGGGCGGGGCAGGCCCCACTCATGCCGTAGTGACACAGGGCGAAGTCGTAACGGACGGGGTCTGCCGGGTCCAACACGCGCAACGCGGCGGTCACCTCCTCCGCCGTGCGCCACGTCAAATCATTGCGGCGGGTCAATCCCAGGTGCCGCGAGATGCGACCCAGGTGGGTGTCCAGGGGAATCAGGAGCGCGGAAGGTGGCACGCGCTTCCAGATGCCGAAGTCCACGGTGTCCGGCCCCCGCACCATCCACCGGAGGTAGAGGTTGAGTCGCTTGGCCGCCCCCCCGCCCAGCGGCGAGGGCAGCAGGTGATTCAGCCCGCGCTCCGGCCCCAGGGCCTTTCGCAGGGCGTCCATGGGGATGGCGCGCAGGCCCGTCGTGAAGTGGTCCAGCGCGCCGTGCAGGGTGTCACGCGTCTGGAGTCCCTGGAGGAACAGCGCCTCCAGGCTGCCCAGCTCCCGCAGCACGCGGCCCATGCCCAGCAGGAGCACCGCCACGTCCGTGCCCACGTTGAAGCGGTACACGAAGCCTTCAAGCAGCGCCCGCGCCCCCGCCACGTCGAGCGCCGCGGCGAAGGCGGCGGGAGATGGCCCCATGCGGCGCAGCAGCGCGTCCACCTTGGGACGGAACAGGTCCGCGCGGCCGTATGCCAACCCGGCCGCCAGCAGCGCGCTGACCTCGATGTCTCGCGCGTCCTGGTAGCGATGTGGGAACTCCACCGGATCAAACGCGATGCGGGCCCGCGCGTCGGTGGACGTCAGCACGGCCTCCAGCCGGGGCCGGAGGTGCTCGGCGGCTCGCGGGGAAAGCCCGGTGGTGGCCAAGACGGTGCGGCTCCTCGAGCGCGGTGTCACGACGGGGACTCCCACATGGTGCAGGAACGGCGGGCCGCCGTCCCGTCTTCCCTCAAAGCGCCAGCAGCACGTCCAGCTGTGCCTTCACGGCACTCGCCTCGTCATGCTTCCCGAGCTTCTCGTAGAGCGCCACCGCGTCCCGCCGCTCTTGAAGCTCGCGGTCGACGACGGCCTGCACGGCCTCCGGCGTCAGCGCCAGCCGGGGCACTTCACCACTCCCCAGTCCACCCGCGCTTCCAGCGAACCCGTCACCCACGGCGGCGGGTGCCACGCGCAGGTCCGGTGCCTCCGCGTTGTCGATGGCCGCGAGCGTCTCGCGAAGCACCGCCGCCGCCTGTGTACTCCGCGCGCGCATGGCATCCTTCAATGCGGAGCGCAGCGCCGCCTTCCACTCATCCACGGTTCGCATGCGCGCACCCTATCGACGCGCGTGGGGTGGCTCAAGGTGCGCGCTCCGTCAGAGGTCTCCAGGCCCAGGCAGCGACGCGGCCTGGAGACCCGACGCACCCGGAGCGTTAACGCAGCAACGCGGACGGCTGCACGGCGAAGATGAGGTCGTCGTGGTCGTTGTAGTTGCCCTCCATGCAAGGCGTCGTGCTTCCGCGGTTGCGGAAGACCGCGCGCACGGCATGGACGACGGTGCCCTCCGGCAGCGTGTAGGTGGCGGACAACGTGTGGAGGCCCTTGGACGGGACGGGCAGCGTGGCGATGTGCTGCCAGGCGGGGTTGTTGGCGTCGGTCGTGTAGAACAGGTCCAGCTTGTCGTTGATCTTGTTGTAGGCGAAGACCGTCGCGTCGACGCGCACCAGCTTGCCCGGCGCGAACGCCGTTTCGTCCACGGTGGACACCACGATGCGCTCGTTCGACTGGTCCACCAGGTGCGTGCCCGACAAGCCGTCCCTGCAGGAGTTCTTGAGGGTGTTCGGCGCGTTCACCTCGGGCCCGACGAAGCCGCCGCGGCCGTTGAGCAGCGTGCCGGAGTCACACGCGTTGGAGACCGAGGCACACCGCGGCGCCCTCAGGATGGGGTCGAAGCCAGCCGTGCTGGTCGCGTTGCTCACCGTCACGGTCACCGCGCTGCTGGTCGCCGCGACGCCCACGAGGTCAACCGCCCGCGCCGTCACGGCGTGGCTGCCGTTGGGCACCGCGGCCGTGTCCCAGTCGAACGCGTACGGCGCGGTGGTGTCCGTCGCCTTCAGTTCGCCATCCACGAAGAACTCCACGCGGTTCACGCCGGAAGCATCCGTGGCGGAAGCCGTGACAGTCGTCACGCCAGACACCGTGCTGCCGGCGGCGGGAGCGGTGATGGCGACCTCCGGCGGCGTCTCGTCAATGACCACCCCACCCTTGGCCAGCTCCGCCACGTACGCGGCGGCCAGCTTCGCGAACTTGAGCGCGTGGCGGGCGTCGCCCCCGCTGTTGTGGAGCGTGTCATTGACGGTGTGGATGTACGGGTTGGAGTTGTTCAGCGGCCCCTCGAAGGGCATCGAGGCCGCGAAGCCCGCGCTCGTCCATGACGCGTGGTCCGAGCACGCGTAGCCACACATCGTCGTGGTCCACTCCAGCTCGGGCTGATACGTGTCGATGAGGCTGGTGACGAAGGTGTTCTGCGCCGCGTTCGTCCGGTCGCTCACCAGGGCCACGTCGACGTCCGACCGCTCCTGGTAGTTCGTCATGTCGAGCTGCAGCACACCCACCACGTCGATGTCATCCGCGGCGTACTTCGTGGCGATCGCCGAGGAGCCACGCAGGCCCACTTCCTCGGCCGCATAGGCCATGAACTTCACGGTGCGCTCCGGGCGGTAGTTCTGGAGCATGGCCACGCGAATCACCTCGGTGAGCGTGGCGATGCCCGAGGCATCGTCGTCCGCGCCGGGCGCCGTGCTGCCGCTGCTGGTGGAGTCCAGGTGGCCACCGAGCACGACGACCTCTTCCGACAGGGTCGTGCCGGTGATGGTCAAGATGACGGAGGGCTGCGCCCACGAGGCGTGGTTGAAGAACTCGACGGTGACGTCGGAGCGCGTCGCCGGAACCAGCGACTCCCAGTACCCCTTCAGCCAGTTGGCGGACGTCACGCCCGTCGTCGACGTGTAGTAGCGCGTCGCGTAGCTGGACAGGTGGTCGATGACCCCTCGGATGGCCAGCTCCTGAACCCCCGCTTGCAACGCGTTGACCGTCGACGCGTTGTCGAGGCTGTACGTGACGGCCGTGGCCTTGGCGGCCTTCGCCGCGGCTGACGGGTCCAGGGCGGCGAGCGCGGCGGCTTCCGTGTCGTGGTAGATGAAGCCACCGCAGCGGTTGAGCTTCTCGTGCATCATCCGCGAGATGAGGTTGAGCTGGGACTCCCGCACGCGCAGCGCGGTGACGTCCGCCTTCTGCCCGCTCATCGAAGGCGCCGCATGCCCGGCGCTGGCGAAGGCGGCGTTGACGTGTTCGAGGGCATCGGAGCCGAGGGTGATCCACACCTCGGGGTCGGGAGCCTGCGACGGGGGCGCCTTCGCGAACGCCGAGACACTACAGAGCACCAGGAGGACTGAAGCGAGGCGCTTCATGTTCATACGTTTCTCCACTGCCATGCGGGGACGTGCGGTTGAGATGGCAGGGAGAGAAATCCCCGCCTTCGCCGTCAACTTACACTTCCGGCGAAAACAGGGGACATTGCTCGCGACGAAACACGCCAGCCTCAGCCATTCTCATGGATTGAGACAAGCGCGGCGTGGACGCTAACGAGACAGCTCACGCACCGCGTGGCCCAGCTCGGGGAGGATGAGCGCCTCCAGCGCGAGCCGCACGGCCTTGGGCGAGCCCGGCAGCGCGAAGAGAATCATCCCCTGGCAGGTGCCCGCCGTGGCGCGGGACATCATCGCCGCGCTCCCCACCTGACGGTAGGACAGCATCCGGAAGAGCTCGCCGAACCCTGGCAGCTCCTTCTCGAACAGCGGACGCAGCGTCTCCACCGTGCAGTCGCGTCGGCCAATGCCGGTGCCGCCGGTGAACAGCACGGCCCGGGCCCCCGCCTCGCGCGCGGTTTCCAGCGCGCCGCGAATGGCTTCCGGGTCATCCTTCACCACGACGGTGCCCGCGATGCCGTGGCCCGCCGCCTCCAGGCCCTCGCGCAGGACCCGGCCACTTTCATCGCGCGCCGCGTCGCGGCTGTCCGAGCACGTCACGATGAAGGTGCTGACATGCACCGGCGCTCGCGCCTTGTGCTCCTCCGCCGGGCCGTGGTCGTGGCCGTGCGGGGCGTGATGATGGTGGTCGTGGTGATGATGATGCGCGTGCTCGGGGTCATGACCGTGGTGCCCGTGCGGCCCGTGGTCGTGGTCGTGGTCGTCGTGTGCCATGGCGGGTACTCCAGAGTGCGGGAGGGGCTTCAGGGCGTGTCGGGCCAATCGATGACGAGCGCGCCGTCTTCGACCGCGACCTGCACCGTCGGCTGGTCGTCACAAACCCCCGGCGAGGTCGCGTTGTGGCCGGTGTCCATGTCGAAACCGACCTCATGGCACGGGCAGACGACCAGGTTGTCCTCGATGCGACCACCGGACAGCAGACACCCGGCGTGGTTGCACCAATCGTCCAGGCCCTTGTAGCGCCCGTGGATCTTCGCGATACACACGTTGCGCTTGCCGACCTCGTAGCCCCGCATTTCCCTCTCGGCGAAGTCCGCCGGTCCCAGCTTGATCTTCGTCATCGCGGCCCCTTTTCCCACAACGCGGGACTGGCTGCACTCCCGATGCCCGGGCATTACCTTCTCCCCGTGACTCCCGACGTGACCATCCCCACTGCTGTCGACAAGGCCACCGTCGCCCAGGTCCTCCGTGACATCTCCCTCCTGCTCCAGCTCCAGGGCGAAAGCGGGTTCCGCGTCCGCGCCTACGACATGGCGGCGGACCGCGTCGCCGGGCTTCCCCAGGAGCTGGGTCCGCTGGTCGCGGAGGGCCGGCTGGAGAGCCTCCCAGGCATCGGCGCCGCGCTCGCCGAAAAGATTACCGAGCTGGTGACCACCGGACGGCTCGGCTACCTGGAGGAGCTGCGGGCCCAGTTCCCCGCCGGCCTGCTGGAGCTGACGCAGCTGCCGGACGTGGGGCCGAAGAAGGTGGCCACGCTCTGGCGTGAGCTCCAGGTGAGCAGCATCGAAGCGCTGGAGCGGGCCTGCCGTGAAGGCCGCGTGCGGGAGCTCCGCGGCTTCGGCGCGAAGAGCGAAGCCAAGATGCTGGAAGGCATCGCCGTGTACCGGCGCGCGCGCGGCGGGCGCAAGCTGCTGGGCGAGGTGCTGCCGGTGGCCACGGCGCTGCTGGAGCGGGTGAAGGCCGCGCCAGGTGTGGTGCGCGCCAGCCTGGGCGGCAGCGTGCGCCGGCAGGCGGAGACCGTGGCGGACGTGGACATCATCGCCTCCGCGCCGGAGGCCGGCCCCGTCCTGGATGCCCTGGCGAACGCGCCGGGCGTGGCCGCGGTGCTGGGCAAGGGCGAAAGCAAGTGCTCCGTGCGGCTGGAGGCCGGTGACCTCCAGGTGGACCTGCGCGTGCTGCCCGACGAGGACTTCGCCACCGCGCTGCACCACTTCACCGGCTCGAAGGCGCACCACATCCGCCTGCGCAACCTGGGGCAGGAGCGCGGCCTCAAGATTTCCGAATGGGGCGTCCACCGCGAGGACGGCACCAAGGTGCCCGTGACGGAGGAGTCCGGGCTCTACGCCCTGCTGGACATGCAGTACGTGCCCCCCGAGCTGCGCGAGGACACCGGTGAGGTGGAGGCCGCGCGCGCAGGCCAGCTCCCCAAGGACCTGCTCACGCTGGAGGACGTCCAGGGCGCGGTCCACGCGCACAGCACCTGGTCCGACGGGCGCAACAGCCTGGAGGAGATGGCGCTCGCGGCGCGGGCGCTGGGCCTGCGGTACCTGACCGTCACCGAGCACAGCGAGGCGGCCATCCACGCGGGTGGCCTGAAGGTGGATGACCTCAAGCGCCAGTGGGAGGAGATCGACCGCGTCAACGCGGCCGTCTCCGGCGTGCGGCTGCTCAAGGGCATCGAGGTCGACATCATGGAGTCCGGCGCGCTCGACTATGCCGACAGCGTGCTGGAGCAGCTCGAGGTCGTCATCGGCTCCGTCCACGTCCGGCACAGCATGGACGAGGACCAGATGACGCGCCGGCTGCTGGCCGCGCTGGACAACCCCTGCCTCCAGATTCTGGGGCACCCCACCGGCCGGCTCATCAACAGCCGGGAGCCCTACCCCGTCCGCATGGACGAGCTCCTGGAGCGGGCCGCCGAGCGCGGCGTGGCGGTGGAGGTCAACGGCAAGCCCGCGCGCCTGGACATCAAGGCCGAATATGTCCGGCAGGCCGTAAAGCGGGGCGTCCGCCTGGTGGTGAGCTGCGACGCGCACCAGAAGGAGGACCTGAAGAACCTGGCCTTCGCCGTGGCCACCGCGCGCCGGGGCTGGGCCCGGAAGGGGGACGTGCTCAACACGCTCCCGGCGGACCGCTTCGTCACCGCGCTGCGCGAGCGCCGGTGATAGGCTGCGGCACCCGCCGATGTCCCGCCTGCCGCCGCTGCTCCTCCTCTGCCTCCTCCCCTTCGCCTCCGCCGCGGCGGAGGCCGACAAGCCCTCGCGCGCCGACCTCCAGCGGGTGTTGGAGCGGCACGGGCGCTCGGTGGTGCACGTCAAGGGTCCTCGGAATGCGGGGCCCGGCGTCTTCGTGGGTGCGGCGGGTCAGGTCCTCACCTCCGTCACGCCCGTGGGGAGCGGCTTCACCGGCCTGAACGCCACCACGGTGGAGCACGACGGAAAGACGCTGCCCGCCCGCGTGGTGATGGCCAGCCAGGACCTCCAGGTGGCGGTGCTCGCCGCCCCGGATGGCACCTACCCGGCGGCGCCCGTGAAGGTCCTTCGGGACGGCGACAGCCTCGATGGCCGCTGGCTGGTGGGCGTCCTCCCCGCCAGGAAGAGCCAGCCCGCGCGCCCCGTGTCGGCGCGAGCCCGGGCAGCCCAGGCCCCCTTCTATGACGTCCCCCTGGCCCTGCCCGCGGGCAGCCCCGTCTTCGACGCGGAGGGCCGGCTGGTGGCGGTGGTGGTGAAGAAGCACCGCCGCGGCTGCCGGGTGCTTCCGCTGAACGCGGTGAAGGTGGAGCTGGCGTCGGTGGACATGCCATGACCCGGGCCGTGACGACTCCCTGGCGACCGAACGCCGTGCAGGAAGCGGTGGGACTGTGGGCGGTGGGCTTCCTGTCCATCGTCGCCACCTTCCTCCTGCTGGGCGGCACCAGCGTCCCCAAGCTGGTCGCGACGGTGGGCTTCCTCTACCTGCCGCTCATCCCCATGCGCTGGCGTGACGAGGACTACGGGGACTATGGCCTGTCGCTGCGCGCGTGGCGCGAGGACCTGCGCCTGTTCCTGCTGCTGTCCGCGGTGGTGGGCCCGCTCTTCTTCCTGGGCTTCGCCGCGTTCGCGGAGCTGCTGCCCCACCTGCCCACGGCCCTGGCCAGGCACCTCACGCCGCTGATGGGCGAGGCCCGCTTCCAGCCCCGCCTGCCCCCGCGCTTCGGCGAGTGGTTCATCGACCAGCTCTTCGTCGTCGCGCTGCCAGAGGAGTTCTTCTACCGGGGCTACCTCCAGACGCGGCTGCGCGACGCCTGGCCTCAGGGCCGCAAGTTCCTGGGGGGCCGGCTGGGCCCCGCCTTCTGGCTGACGGCGCTGCTGTTCGCCCTGGGCCACCTGGCCATCTTCCAGGCGTGGCGGCTGTCCGTGTTCTTCCCGGCGCTGCTCTTCGGGTGGATGCGCGAGCGCACCGGCACTGTCATCGGCGCCGCCCTGTTTCATGCGGCCTGCAACCTCTACGTGCGGTTTCTCGAGGTTTCTTTTTTCGGCTGATTTTCGCCGAGTTTCACCGCCCCCCCACTCCCCGCAGCAGCGCCGCGCCCACCCTCCGTGAAACATGGGTGTGTTGACGCGCCCGTAACCTGATTTCAACGGAAGCTCGACAGGGTTTTACTTGTCTTACGGGAATGACTTGTTGCGTCGAAAATATCACAAGAAACTCCGTGCCACACTGCGGCGATAACTCTTCAACCCCCTTGCACTGAGTTCGAGACCCCCAATGACGATTCGCCGCACCGAAGGTCCGAAGCCCACGATTCGCCCCACTGCTGCTTCCGAGGCTCAGTCGAAGACGGCCGCGAAGCCGGCGACCATCGCCCCGAACGTCATCAAGGACGGGTTCGGCCCCGCGGCCAAGACGTCTGACCTGGCGCGCGCGGAGAAGACGCTGAAGCCGCTGCCGCCGCCCGTGGGCCGGCTCTCCCTGGACAGCCGCGAGGCGCAGACGGCCATCCAGACGTCGCTGGCGCACCTGACGCCCTCCACCCAGACGTCCATCCGCAACCCCGGCATCATCGGCGGCGTGCAGTTCCCGGCGTACACGCCGAAGAGCGTGGAGCGTGACTCGCTGGGCATGACGCACGTGCGTCTGGACCGCCAGCACGAAGGCGTGAAGGTCTTCGGCGAGCAGGTCGTCACGCACCTCGACTCCGAGGGCAAGCTCAAGAGCACCACCGGCGATCAGTCTGAGATCCCGGCCGGCCTGGGCATGCAGAAGCCCAAGGTGACGCACAGCCAGGCGCTGGACATCGCGCTGAAGGAGTTCAACGGCAAGCCGGACCGCCAGCCGAACTCCGAGCGGGTCATCTACAAGGACATCTCCGGTGAGTACCACTCCGCCTACCGCGTGGAAGTCACCAACGTGGATGGCACCGACCAGCCCCGCAAGATGAACTACCTGGTGGACGCCAACACCGGGAAGCTCTTCGAGCAGTTCAACGCCATTGACGGTTACGCCCGTCAGCATGGCGCCGCGCACGGCCACAGCCACGCGCACGGCGCGGACCACGCGGACCACGCCCACGGCGCGGACCACGCGGACCACGCCCACGGCGCGGACCACGCTCACGGCGCCGCCGCGACGCCTACTGAGATCAAGGCCTCGGCCACGCCGAAGGCGGAGATCGCCGACCTGGCCACCGTCACGTCGAAGGTCAACGTGACCCAGGACGGCACCGTGGACCAGCTGAAGCTGGACCTGGACATCGACCACACGTTCAAGGGCGACCTGTCGATCACGCTCACCAGCCCCTCCGGCAAGTCGGAGACGGTGCACAACCGCACGGGTGGCAGCGCGGACCACGTCAAGGGCAGCTTCGACCTGAGCGGCTTCGCGGGCGAGTCCGCGAAGGGCGAGTGGACGCTGTCGGTGAAGGACAACGCGCGCCGCGACACGGGCACGCTGAACGGCTGGGGCTTGACCATCACCCCGAAGGCCGGTGAGCCCAACGAGCCGGGTACCGGTGAGAAGGTCGCGGACGACACGTCCATGTACAGCGGCAAGGTCGCGCTGGACACGAAGCAGCAGGCGGACGGCACGTACACGCTCGAGGACGGCACGCGCGGCGACGGCGTGGCGACCTACGACGCGATGAACCGCGAGCGCGCCAGCGGCCAGACGCCCATCAAGGACGACAACAACGTCTGGGGCGAGCCCACGGACCCGGAGCGCAACAAGGCCGCGGTGGACGCGCACTACGGCGGCCAGATGATGTACGACTTCATGAAGGACGTCCTCGGCCGTGACTCCATCGACGGCGCGGGTGAGAAGCTGGTCTCCTACGTCCACGTCAGCAACAACTACGTGAACGCGTACTGGGACGGCGAGAAGATGAGCTACGGCGACGGCGACGGCCGCAACTCCGGTCCGCTCACCGCGCTGGACATCGCGGGTCACGAGATCGCCCACGGCCTCACCGAGCGTACCGCCGGCCTCATCTACCGCGGCGAGTCCGGTGGTCTGAACGAGGCGATGAGCGACATCATGGGCGCTGGCCTCGAGTGGTACGCGTCCCAGAAGAACCCCGACGTGAAGTTCAACTGGACGGTGGGCGAGACGGCCTGGACGCCGACGAACGGCGATGACACCGACGGCCTGCGCTACATGGACGATCCGACGAAGGACAACTACTCGATCGACAACTTCAAGAACTACCCGAAGCAGACCGAGGTGCACGGCTCCAGCGGCATCGCGAACAACGCCTTCTACCTGCTGACCAACGGCGGCACCAACCGCACGTCCGGCATCGAGGTGAAGGACGCCATCGGCATGGATAAGGGCCTGAAGATCTACTACCGCGCCCTGGCCCACTACATGACGCCGAGCACCACGTTCGCCCAGGCCCGCACCGCGACCATCAACGCGGCCACGGACCTCTACGGCGCGGACTCCGCCGAAGTGGCGAAGGTCAAGGAGAGCTGGACCGCCGTCGGCGTGAACTAGCCCCCCGCTTCACTGAAGACACCTGAGCCCGGCCCGGCCCGCGACCTACCGCGGGCTGGCGCCGGGCTTCGGCTTTTCAGCGACCGCTCAGGGCGGTGACTCCCCTGTTTCGGTGACAGGCGTCGTGGCCGGCACGCCCTCCACCAGCAACATGATGGAGTGCGCGCTCTCGTGGCGGAGCGCCTTGGCGGCGGCGTACTCCGGGGACGCCCACCAGGCCCTGGCGTGCTCCACGCTGGGGAACTCCAGCAGGACGAAGCGCGGGGGCTGCCAGGTGCCTTCCAGGGCCTGGGTGGGGCCGCCCCGGACCAGGTAGCGGCCCCCGTAGGGCTTGAGCGACGGAGGCGCGAGCTGCTTGTACCGCTCGTAGGTCTGCGCGTCGTGCACCGAGACCTCGACCAGGACGTAAGCAGGCATGGGCGCTCCTCGCGGCGGCTCAGAACTCGTATCGGAAGACGACGGGCGCTCCCTGCGTTCGGTGCCTGGGGAACGTCCAGGCGCCTATCTTCTGCTGCATGCAACGCACGAGCGACGTGCCGCGCAGCCACGGCGTCTCGGTGTTGATGGACTCCACCTTCCCGCTTGGCAGGACGCTCAAGCGCAGCACGGCCCGGTCCCCCTCCCGCGGCGGCGCGGACTGCTCGCGGGCACACGCCGCGAGCTCCGAGCGCCGGGCATGGACCACCGCGAAGACGGTGGCCAGGTCGAGCGACTCGCGGGGCGCCGTCGGGTCGGGCGGGACATAGACGGTCGGCTTGTGGTGCTTGGTGGCGTTGGGTCCCGGGCCGGAGAGCACGCGGTCGAAGTCCGCGTCGGGCCCCAGGTCATCCTCCGAGCCGCCAGCCGTCGCGGCCTCCGCGACCGTCGTGGCGGGCCGCCTGGCGGGCTCCGGCTCCGGAGCAGGCGCCACGGAGTGCTTCCCGATGACGAAGGCCACGGCGACGTCGCGCGAGGAGAGGCTGCCCGTGGGCCGCTCGAAGACGCGCTCCTCCGGCGACGGCCGTCCGCCGCCCGTCGCGGCGCGCGCCGTGCTCTCCGTGCCGGTCAGCTCTGGCACGCGACCTCCGCGGTCGACCGAGACGGCCGAGAGCGCGGGCGGCGATGCGCGGGCGGGCGCCTGTACCTGGCTCGGGTCTCGCGCGCGCTCCGCGGCCGACGTCGCGACGCCCGCGCCGCCGAGGCTCGGACTCGCGCCGCCTGTGCCACCCGCTGACGTCGCCGTGCCCGACGCCCCGCCGCCCTGGCTCGCAGCCGCAACGGCTTCCGGCGAAGGCGCGGCGGCCGCCGGCTGTTCCGCGGGCGGGGGCGTACCGGGGCCGCGCGCCGTGTCCACGGCATCGCCGGGGCTCGCGGCGCCACGGCCGTCCCCTCCGCCAAAGACGCCCAGCGCCAGGGCCACCGACATGCCGCTGATGGCCCCCCCCGCCAGGATGAGCCCCAGCCGGCGCTTGCGACGCGTGCGCTCCTCGGGCGACGGCGCCGCCAGCACCGCGTGGGTTCCCACCGGCTCCGCCACGGGCATCGGGTGCGACGCCGGAGCTCCGTCCGCGGCGAAGTCACTCGCGGCCGGCGCGGTGACAGGTTCCGGCGCGAGCGCCGCGGCGACGGCTTCCGGAGCCGTCTCGACGACGGCGCCCGCGGCCCGAGCCCCTGGGGCCTCCGCGGGAGGTGGTGCGCCGGACGCCCGCGGCATGGCGGCAGCGCCCACCGCGGGAGCCGCCACGACGGCGGCGGGAGCAATGGCCGCGAAGGGGGGCACCACCGTGCCCGGTGCATCCAAGATCACCCGCTCCGTGGTGGCCTCGGAGACCTCCACCGCGCGCGCGGCCTGAGGTCTGAAGGCCCCGGCCGCTTCCGGCGGAACGGGTGGAGGTCCCGCGGGCACGGGCGGCGGAAGCAGCGCGGAAGCGAGCTCCGGAATGTGCCCCAGGGGCAGCCACTCACCGAAACCCTCGCGCCAGCACAGGGAATCAAAGCCCAGGAACCCGCGCTCGACATGGGCCTTCAGGTCCGCGAGGTCGTGAGGACCGTAGGCCGCGCCGCCCGTGACGAAGTACCAGGCATGCTTCACGACGGGCGCGGCCTCCTTCGGCGGCGCCGTCTCCTCGCCCAAGGTGGACGCCCTTGAACGGCCCGCGCCCCGGTGCAGCCGCTCCGACGGCGTGGCCTCGCGGTAGCGCGGCTGCGCGCTGGGCCGGACACGAAGGCTCTTGTCCGTGCGCAGCTGACCCACGATGGCGTCCAGCTCCGCATCCGACACGCCATCCAGCACGGGCGAATCGCCCTCGTCAGGGCGCTCTGGGGCGACCTCCCGGGCGTGCCCCGGGTTGGCGTTGTCTTCCCCTGAGTTGCCGGCCATCGACCCGCTCCTTGATTCCATCCGGTCCCGATTAAGCCGCACCATCAGACCTCACCCAATGGAATGCCACCATGGCGATTCGTCAAACGGCGAGCGTCTGCGCGGAGGTGGACACAGCCCCCACGTGGGACGGAGCCCTAGCGTAGTTCCCAGGCCCCACCTTCGTACAATGCCCCGACTGTGCGGCATTCACACACAGCCAGTTGGCACGACACACCCTGCTGCCCTGGCTGCCCTCCGAGCGTTCAGCGTGCCTCGCGTGCGCAGCGCCCGAGCCTCACAGCCACACCTCGAAGTCCACCTGCGTACCCTTCGGGCCGGTGCGCACGTCGAAGCGGTCCGCCAACCGCTTCACGCCCAACAAGCCCAGGCCCGTCTTGCGCTTGTACGTCCCCGACAGCACGCGCTCCAGGTCCGGGATGCCCTGTCCGGAGTCCTCGGCGCTGACGCGCAGCAGCCGCTTGGGCGCCAGTTGCGGCACGAGCTGGATGGTGCCGCCCCCGGCATGCGAAATCTGGTTGCGCGCCAGCTCACTCACCCCACCGCGCCGCCGTCTCCGACATGAGTCGCTGCAAGACGCGCAACAACGCCGAGCACACCCAACCACCACTCACCCATGTCTCCTTCAGCGGACCTCGATGATGAACATCGGCTCAACTTCTGAGAACATGGGAGGCGCGAGCACCGTAAATCCAGCCGAGACTCAATATTTTGACACACCCCCCCAAATGGAAGCACCTCCTCACGGGGGATTTAAAGCGGGCCTCAGTCATCCCTGCCCCCAGGCGCCTTCCTCGCGCACGTCGCTTACGTCCCGGACAGCTCGTGCAGTTGCAGCTCCGGCCCCACCGACAGCGTGTGGCCATGAGCCAGCTCCACCCACCCCGAGGTGCGCTTGAGCGCGCTGGCCACCACCACGGTGCGACGGCGCCGGTGCGCCCCCACCGAGGGCCGCGTGTCCGGTGTCGCGGGCGTCACCTCGCACAGCTCGCATTCGGCCGACCCCTCCAGCCGCGTGCAGTACAAGGGCTGTTCGCCATACCGGGTCGCCGCCAGGAGCGTGCCGTTGGTGGCCACCAGGTTGAGCGTGGGCGTGCGTGCCACGCCGGCCTGGACCGCGGCCCGAGCCACCTCGCGCGCCGTGTCCGCCAGCACGCGGCCGGCGACCTCGGCCTCCAGCCGCAGATCCTCCGTGCGGCCCAATTCGCGCAGGCGCTTGAGGAAGACGGCGAACAGCAGCTCCCCTTCGGTTCCACCGCGAACCTGGCGCCGCAGGTGGTCCGGCAGCGACTCCAGCAACGGAGCGCGAAGCAGCTCGAACCCCCGCACTCCGCCCTGGTGCGCGAACAACCAGCGCCGGGAGCGGAAGGGCTGGGTGTTCTCCTCCAGCGACAAGCCCACGGGCAGTTGGCCGGCGTGGAACAGCAGCGCCTCCGATTCATGCGGGGGCGCGAGCGAGTCCAGGGTCAGCTCCTCGCCGCTGGAGAAGCGCCGCAACAGGACCTCCTCCTGGGCGTAGGCGCCCACCCCCAAGGCGTTCGCCTTCGGCCCTGCCTGGAGCAGGACCTGGCCTTGGAGGCGGTGCAGCTCACAGCGCAGCAGGTTCGGGTCGGACGTCAGCGCGGCGAGGATGACGGACATGGATGAGCAAACCCCCTTCGCCATGAGAGATAATGGCCTCGGAGCGCCCCCTCAAGCCAGCGGGCATGCTCCCTTGCACCCTCGCTAAGCCCTTGAAATGGCTGGGCTTTATTGACACGGGAACGTTGACACCCGCTTCTGGGGGTGCCTAACCTCCGTGCGCTTCACCGACGGACCTCTGCTGAAGGTCTTCACCGGAGACGGAATGGCGGACGACATCGCAATCGGCATCGACCTGGGCACGTCGTACTCGTGCGTGGCGGTGGTCCAGGACGGCCAGCCCATCGTCATCCCCAACGAGTGGGGAGAGACGACTCACGCCTCCTGCGTCTCGTTCCTCGAGGATGACTCGGTCCTGGTCGGTAACGCGGCCAAGAAGAACATCATCACCAACCCGGAGCAGACCGTCTATTCCGCCAAGCGCCTCATCGGCCGCTACTACTTCTCCGACGAGGTGAAGAAGGCGCAGGCGGTGATGCCGTACCGCATCGTCGAGGGCGACAACAACTCGGTGCGCATCGCGGTGAACGAGCACTCGTATTCGCTCCCGGAGATCAGCGCGCTGGTGCTCAAGGAGATGAAGGCGGTGGCGGAGACGTACCTGGGCCAGGAGGTGACGAAGGCCGTGGTCACCGTGCCCGCGTACTTCAACGACAACCAGCGCCAGGCCACCAAGGACGCGGGCCGCATCGCAGGCATGGAGGTGCTGCGCATCCTCAACGAGCCCACCGCCGCGGCGCTCGCGTACGGCTTCGGGCGCGACGTCAACCAGCGCGTGGTGGTCTACGACCTGGGCGGCGGCACCTTCGACGTCTCCATCCTGGAGATTGGCAAGGACGTCTTCGAGGTGCTGGCCACCGCGGGCGACACGTACCTGGGCGGCGACGACTTCGACGACCGCATCATGACGTGGCTGGCGGATGACTTCCTGGCCCGTACGCGCCTGGACGTGCGGCAGAACAAGTACTGCCTGCAGATGCTCAAGGAGGCCGCGGAGAAGGCGAAGATCGACGTGGGCCAGACGGGCTCCGCGGAGATTCTCTGCCAGGGCATCTGCCAGGACGCCGACGGCAACGTGATGGACCTGCGTGGGCAGCTCAACCAGGACCAGTTCAACCGCATGGTGATGGACCTGGTGCAGCGCACGTTCAAGGTGTGCGACGAGGCGCTGCAGAGCGCGCGCCTGACGGCCGCCGACATCGACGCGGTCATCCTCGTGGGCGGGCCGACGCGGCTGCCCATCATCCGCAACTCGGTGAAGCACTACTTCCAGAAGGACCCGCTGGAGGGCATCAACCCGGACCAGGTCGTGGCCATGGGCGCGGCGCTCCAGTCGCACGCGCTGCTGGACAGCAAGACGCAGACGTTCCTGGTGGACGTCACGCCGCTGTCGCTGCGCATCGGGACGGTGGGTGGGTACACCGAGAAGATCATCGACAAGAACACGCCGGTTCCCATCGACCGCTCAAAGACGTTCACCACCAGCCGCGACGGCCAGGAGAAGGTGAAGATTCGCGTGTACCAGGGCGAGTCCAACCGCGCCGACGAGTGCGAGATGCTCGGCGAGTTCGAGTTCGCGGGCTTCCGCATCGGCTACCGCGGCGAAGTGAAGATTGAGGTCACCTTCGAAATCAACACGGATGGACTGGTGCACGTGTCCGCGTGCGACACGGAGACGGGGCAGAAGACGTCGACCTCCATCACCCTGTCCTCCGGCATGAGCGAGGCCGATATCCAGCAGTCCATCCAGGCCAACCGGAACACCCGGCTTGCTGGCCACAACAGCGACGACCTGCCCGCCGCGGCGCAGTAAGGCCGCGACCCGACCACGCCGATGTCCGAGCCATCAGACCCCAGCGCCGGCAAACCGCCGGGAGCCACGCCCGGGACACCGGCCACGCCCGCCCGGCCCGCCGTCCCACGCATGACGGCCGCCGTGCCCGGTCCCGTCACGCCCGGGACGATTCCGTCGTCGCCCGCCGCCAGCGCGCCGACTCCGCCGCCTCGGCCTCAGGGAACGCCTGTCGCGCGTCCCTCGGGCGTGACGCCCGCGGTGCCGCCCCGAGCCACGATGACGGGGATTCCCACGGTGCGGACGGGCGCTGGAGAGGGCGCGCCTGGACGAGCGACGGCGCCGACACGACCGGCGCCGGGTTCGGGGCCGGCGCCGCGGGGTACGCCCACGACGCTGCCCGCGATTCCGGCGGTGGGTGCCGTGACGAGCCCTGCCGCGCGTCCATCCCCGGCTGGGGCAGCGCCCACGGCGCCGGGCTCGGGGCCCGCGCCGCGAGGCACGCCCACGACATTGCCCGCGATTCCGGCGGTGGGTGCCGTGACGAGCCCTGCCGCGCGTCCATCTCCGGCTGGGGCAGCGCCCACGGCGCCGGGCTCGGGGCCCGCGCCGCGAGGCACGCCCACGACATTGCCCGCGATTCCTGCGGTGGGTGCCGCGGCGAGGCCGTCGTCGGCAGGAGCTGTGCCTGGGCAACGCGCGACTGCGGAAGGGACGCCGGTCGCCACGACACCGGTGCCGCGCCCGGCAGGAGCTGGCACAGGAACCTCGGCGTCCTCGCCAGGCACGGCGGCGGCCCTTGCGCCGCGTACAGCGGGTGCGGACGCTCGGACACCCGTGCCGCGTCCGGCCACCGGTGCAGCGGGGGCCACCACGCCCGTGCCGCGTCCGGCCACCGGTGCAGCGGGGGCCGCCACGCCCGTGCCGCGACAGGTGACGGGCGCTGGTGCGAACACACCTGTCCCCCGCGTGGCCCCTGCAGGCACCACAGCGCCCGCTTCGAGACCGGCACCGGCCTCCGCCACCGCTGGCGCGACGACGCCCGTGCCACGCGTCGCGCCCGCTGGCGCCGCGCCCACTGGAGCCAACACGCCCGCCCCGCGCCAGGGCTTGAACCCCAGTGCCGCGGGAGCACCGACGCCCGGGCCTCGCCCGGCAGTTGGCGGAAACACGCCGGCTCCGCGTCCGGCGGGTGCGGTTCCTCCGGCGCGGCGTCCCACCCTGGGCGCAATTCCCGCCGTGCCCCCCGCCATCGCGCCCATGGGAACACCAGCGTCGCCGTCCTCGACCGGAGCCGTTCCCTCCGTCGCTCCCGTGGGTGCCGCCGCGTCCCCAGTCACGGGCGCCGTGCCCTCCATCGCACCGGTGGGCGCTCCAGCTTCGCCCGCTTCGCCAGGTGTCCTCCCCTCCGTTGCCCCGGTAGCGCCCCGCGCTCCGGCACAGACGAGGACGGTCCCGACAGTCGCCCCGACAATCCCCGCTGCCGCGCCCCAGGCAGGCGCCGTACCTTCCGCACCGGCGCGCCCCCAAGGACCAGCACCGGCGCCAAGGCCGCCTCCCGTACTCGCGCTAGGCCAGGTCGTCCCTCCCGTGGCGCCCTCCACGGTTCCACAGCAGCGGCCCGGGGCCCGGCCCACCATGTCCCTGCCAGCGCTGGTGCCCGCCGGCACCACGGCCACGCGGCCCGCGCGCACCTTGCC